>JBASVF010000100.1:0-17292 GCA_049275795.1 Desulfomonilia bacterium | reverse complement strand
TGGGGCGTACGCTGTTCCATAATCGTTTCACGGTCCCCTAAAAAGACCCCGTCCGATTTGAGGAACACGGGCATATCCATGCGCCGATGCCAAGCCGGCACCGGCTCGATTCGAACAGCTTCACCGCATCACCCACGCGCCCGGTTCCGACTCAGGGCATGCCGTCGCCCAAGCATTGCACGTTCATGACATGTGCACGTCTTAGGGGTGCTCTCGCTGATCTTTTATGCGCGCCGCTGTTCCCCCGGGGAGGCCGGCCCCGCATCCTCGACGATCGGGGGCCTCCGATGAAACCAGGGCTGGGCCTGCTCGAGCTGGGCCGAGAGCTTCAGAAGCAGGGCCTCTTCACCAAAGGGCGCGATGAACTGCACCCCGCAGGGAAGTCCTTCTGCGGTCCAGTAGAGCGGTACCGACACGGCAGGCTGCCCGGTGATGTTCGCGAGCT
The DNA here is from genome assembly GCA_049275795.1 of Desulfomonilia bacterium. Classification (GTDB taxonomy): domain Bacteria; phylum Desulfobacterota; class Desulfomonilia; order UBA1062; family UBA1062; genus Phosphitivorax. Next base: position 16,847 of record JBASVF010000100.1, on the reverse strand, counting down.
GGGTAAACGGCGTCCTGGAAAGGTTCTTCATGGCCACCTCGTCGGCAAGACCCGACATGCGTACCAGCCGGCCGAGGCCGAGACGGTTCGAGAGGTTCATGAGCATCTTCTCCAGGGGTGAGGGCTCGAGCTCGCCGATGAACGAGGGCGGGTACGCCGTGGTGGGTGTGAGGAAGAGATCGTAGGTCCGGTGGAACTCGCCCATGGCCCTGGCCACCCGGTTCCATTCCCTCAAGGCGGCCACGAATTCGCCAGCCGAGATGGTCCTGCCCAGCATCCCCAGGGTCCAAGTCGGGCCTTCGACGTCCTTGAAGCCGGCTTTTCTGCCCAGGACGAGCTCGATCTCACCGATGTCGGCAGCGACCTCTCCGTAGTACATGGTGAGATAGCTTCGCGCCAGGGCCAGGCCATCGTAGCGCGGAGACGCCTCCTCGACTATGTGGCCCAGGCTCTCCAGCAGCTTGGCCGCGTGTTCCACCGCCCTGATGCACTCGGAGTGCACGGGCCTGCCTATGGGCGACGAGGTGGAAAACCCGATCCTGAGCGCCCCCGGCGGCAGGGTGATCTCCTCGGTATAGGGCCTCTTCGGACCGGGTATGATGTAGGGATCGCCCGGGCAAGGGCCGTTGACTGCATCGAGCATTGCCGCGCTGTCCCGTACCGACCGGGTGATCACGTGGTTGACCACAGCACCCTGCCATACCTGGCCGCTCTGCGGACCCAGGGGGTTCCTGCCCCGGGAGGGCTTGAGTCCGAACAGCGCACAGTAGGAGGAAGGAATGCGGATGGAGCCCCCGCCGTCTCCGCCCGAGGCCATGGGTACCATGCCCGCGGCGACTGCCGCCGCCGAGCCGCCGCTGGAGCCTCCCGGGGTACGGGCGGTATTCCAGGGATTTCTCGTGGGACCGTGGAGCTCGGGCTCGGTTATTCCCATGAGGCCGAACTCCGGTGTGTTGGTCTTGCCCAGCATGAGAACGCCCGTGGCCCGGTAACGCTTCGTGAGCTCGGAGTCCTCGGCGGGTATGTAATCGCGGTACGACTTGCACCCCATGGTCATGGGCACCCCGGCGCAGGCGTCGCCCAGGTCTTTGAGCAGGAAGGGAACGCCGGTGAAGGGCCCCTGGGGAAGCCCTGCCTTGAGAACCTCCGCCGCCTGGTCGTACATCCGGTACACCACGGCGTTCAGGGCTGGGTTGAGTTCCTCGATCCTGTCAATGGCCTCTTCCATGAGCTCTTCAGGCGTCACCTCGCGCTTCCGGACGAGCTCCGCCAGGCCGAGGGCATCGAAGCGGTCGTATTCCTCGAACTTCCTCATGGCTCACCTCCTCTTTTGTGATATCGGGCGGCGTTGCCAGAGGGACTCCAGGCAGCGCCGGTCAGCGATCATATCCAGCCGAGCAGACCGAAGACGACCAGCCCCGCGACATCGATCGCGCCTAGGGCACCGATCAAGGGCATGCTCTTTTTCAACGGCGCGTCGTAGGCGTACACCGCTGCAGCGAAGAAGGGGATGTAGACCGTTATGAAGACCGGCAGGGCACCCCAGAAGGGGTAAACCCACGCGAACCCCGGGGTCCTCACGAGGAAGATCTCGATGATGGAGGCGGCCGCAGCCGAGGAGACTGCCACGAACACGCGGCTGTTGACCCCGAGGATCCTTGCGGCCGGGTCCTTGGGCAGGATCTTGGTGGCCACGATGCCGGCAATCGAGAACATGAGGCTGATCTCGATGCCTACGCCTACCATGATGGAAAAGGCGGTGTTGCCGGGAACGGTCCACAGGGCGTGCCCGGAGAAGTGCTGTATCAGGGCGTTTACGATCTCGACGAACCAGTGGACCGAGTAGAGGGCAAGGCCCGCGGCAATCGCCTTATAGTTGCCCCGCTCGTACTCGTTGCCGTAGACATAGAGAACCAGGACCGCGAGCGTAATGATGTGCCACTGAAACGGATCGCCCGACCTGACGAGATCAAGCGCCTGCTGGGTTACCTCGGGATGGTTGAGATTCATTGGCCCTCCTCCTTATCTATCATGACAGTTTCGAAAGCACCATGCGGTCTTCCGTAAGACGATAATACCATGAACGATTGAATAAAGATATCGCCTAAGTCCGATTGTTCATCCCATACAGGCGGCCGGAGGCTGTAAAGCCTCACATTAAGTTTCCGCTCCAGTGTCAGGCTGTTTCAAGGCGCTGTGATGCCTTGAGAGGGACCTGGGTCCATGGGTTCCCGCACCTGCGCCGGCTAATCCCTTGGCGGCTGCTCCGGGGTGATGACCCTCGGCGTTCAGAGCGTTGTGGAAGGCTTCCAGCCCAGTCGGCGATACTGCGCGAGGGTGCCGATTTCCCCGGTGAGGTGGTCTGAATCGCTCGATGCAAGGAACACGGCCAGATCCGCTACGATCGCCGGGTCCTTGAGCTGGCCTCGCTGCCGGTATTCGACGAAGTTCAGGTGCACCTCCTCACCCAGGACCTCTGGGCCCATTTCCCTGAGCCGCTCCTGCATGGAGGTATCCATGACCCCGGGGTCGATCGCATTGACCTGGATATTCCGGTCCCGGAACTCGGATGCGAGGGACCGGGTGAATTGGATGGCGCCGGCCTTGGACACGGCATAAGCGAGGAAACGGGGGTAGGGCATCTGGCCCAGGCCCGAGACTATGATGATGATCTTTCCCTGCCCGTTTTTGAGCATATGGGGGAGCGCCTCCCTGGTTCCAAGGTAGATGCCGCCCAAGTTGATCCCGATGGTCTTCTCCCAGCTCTCCTGATCGGTGTCCTCCAGGAAGCGCGGCGGCCCGATGATGCCTGCATTGTGCACGAGCACGTCTATCCTGCCGAAGCGATCGAGGGTGCGTTGCATGGTGCGGACAACGTCCGCCCGGTTCGAGACGTCACCCTCACAGGAGATGACCTCTCCCCCGGTGATGCTGACAATTTCCCGTTCCGCGCTCGCGAGCTCGCCTGTATTCAGACTCATCATCATGACCTTCATGCCTGTGCGCGCGTACGCCTCGGCGATCGCTCTGCCCAGACCCCTGCCGGCCCCGGTCACGACCGCCACCCTGCCTGCCGTGGACATGGTACCTCCCTCCCGTGCAAAGGATTGTAAAGCCTGTGTGCCTTAATAAATCTAGAATAAGGGGAGGCACTTCCATGGCAAAGGCCGCCCATCCCGTGGGAGGCCCTAACGGGGTACTTTCCCCTGAAGACGAGAGGATCTTGCGTTGCGCAAGGCCGTTCATGGGAACCCTGACCTCGGCCCGGATTCGGATGAAACGTCTTACCGTCTGGAGGATCAAGGGTTCTCAAAAAAAATCATGCTCACATTCCGGAGCTTATGTGTCGATATCGAAGAATGGCCAGGATGGCCCTTGCATAATCAGGCCTGGCACGCTAAGAAAAAGGGCAGGTGGTGGGTAGGGCCCGTCACCGACCGGGACCAGACCCGGATAGTGTAACGGAACGAGGCTTTGAGTTCCAATCCCGCTTAAGCTTCGTCCAGGAATATTTTCGGGAGTACCATATCGAGCAGGGCATCAGCAGATGGAACATTTTTTTGGAATGCTGCAGGGATTTCGTATCCAGGACTTTTTCGATATCTTCATTATTTCCACACTAATCTACGTCACGCTCATCTGGTTCAAAGACACGGCCTCGCGGTTCGTCTTCGCGGGCATCAGCCTCCTGGGCATGGTGTACATCCTCGCCCGGGTCTTTCACCTGTATTTGACCTCGCTGGTGCTCCAAGGCTTTTTCACCATCCTGCTGATTGCCCTGGTGGTGATCTTCCAGGAAGACATCCGGAGGTTCTTCGAGCGGCTCGCCACCCTGGGCTCGATACGGAAGAGCCACAAGAAGTCGAGCGAGAAGGACTGGCCCGTGGATGTGGACGTCATCATCGAGAGCGTAGCCGAGCTCGCAGCCAAGAGGGTGGGCGCCATTATCATCCTGCAGGGAAGGGACCCGCTCGAGCGCCATCTCAAGGGCGGTTTCGATCTCGACGGTCAGCTCTCGCAGCCGCTGCTGGCGAGCATTTTCGATCCGCATTCAAGCGGCCATGACGGGGCGGTCATCATACGCGACAACCGGGTTGTGAAGTTCGGCTGCCACCTGCCGCTGTCCCACAACACCGAGAAGTTCGGCAAGTTCGGCCTGCGTCACACTGCGGCGATCGGCCTCACCGAGCGCTGCGACGCCTTGTGCATCGTGGTTTCGGAGGAACGGGGGACCATCTCGGTAGTCCAGGACGGCAAGATGGTAGTATCGAGGAAGCCCTCGGATTTGAGCTCGATGATCCGCGCCTTCTACGAGAGGGAGAGCAAGAGCGGCAAATCCCTGCAAAAATCTCACTGGGTGAGGAGGAACACTCTGGAGAAGGCCGTGGCCATCATGCTCGCACTCGGTCTCTGGTTCGCTTTCGGGTACCAGAGAGAGTCCATCCAGAGGGATTTCGTGGTTCCCATCGAGTACCGCAAGATCTCTCAGGAATGGGAGATCGAGGAGAACCGCCACAAGGAGGTTACCCTCACCCTCATGGGCCCGGTCCAGGCATTCAACCTCCTGGATCCCTCCTCACTGAAGGTCTCGGTCGACCTCTCAAACCTGGCGGAGGGCATCCAGGAACTCTCGCTGACGAGCGACATGATACGCATTCCCTCGAATCTCACCCTCATGCGGGTAAAGCCCGACAAGATCCGGATATCAGCCTACCGGCTCCACTCGTACAACGCCCCGGTGAGCGTCAAGACTTCGGGGACACTCAAGAAAGGCTACTCGCTCAAGAAGGTGTCCGTGGCGCCGGAGTTCATTACCGTTCTCGCGCCGAACAGCGCCATCAGGAAGAAGGTCGCCTTGAGGACCGAGGAGGTGGATATCTCGAACATCCATGAGAGCACCTCCATCGACGCAAAGGTGATCCTTCCCCAGGACCTGCGCCTCAAGACGGGCCAGAGCCCGGTGGTCAAGGTCATGGTCGAGGTGGTAAAGGACGGCGAGGGGGAGATAACGGAAAAGCAGACATAGCACCCTCACCGCCCCGCGATTGTGATACCGCGGAAGAAGAGGGTGCCTTTGCAGCGCCGGAGGGCGATAAGCCCTTAAAAAACACGCAACCCGGCGGATTCTGGAGGAGATTCACCCCTCTTCTCGATCCGGGTTTCTCGGTCAGGCAGCGAAGCGAACGGTATGCGGTTTCTCAGCTCACGAGGTAGACGTTGTCGCCCACCCTGACCCGGTCCTTGACCTTGATGCCGATGAGATCGCCCTTTCCAGCCTCAGTCACGGTCTTCTGGTCGATCTGCATGGAGTCGATCGTCTCCTGGAATTTGGTGGTAGCGCCCTCGATGGAGATGATGTCTCCCACTTTCAGGGTTCCGTCGAGCGATATCCCTGCCACGCTGATCTTGCTGAAGTAGTGGGTGACCTTACCGATCAGTTTCTTCTCCTCGGCCATGGGTTTTCCTCCTCTCTCGGGCACGACAGCCCGGTCATGATTGCTATTATATGAGCTTATCGCATCGATTCTCAAGGAGAAAATGCCGGAGAGCGCTTTAATGCAGGCCGTTTCGCTCGTAGAGCATGAGGTGGGCAAAGGCGGCGATCACCAGCGAGTGGGTGATGCGTGAGCTCCGGATGAGCCCGGCGATATCCTGCCTTCGAACCAGCTCCACGTCGATGGCCTCGGTAGGATCGAGGTTCTGGCCCGATATAGGCTTCGTGTTCAGTGCCAGGAAGGTGTAGCACCGGTTGTTCTGGATTGCCGGGTTGGGTTCCACGGTGCCGATGTGGATTATCTCGTCGCTGTGGTAGCCCGTCTCTTCGGTCATTTCCCTTGCGGCAGCCGCCAGAGGATCGGGGTCGTGCTCGGAAATGAGCCCTCCGGGGATCTCGAGGGTCTCTCTCCTCGTCCCCAGGCGGTACTGGCGGATCATGACAACCATTCCATCAGGCGTGATCGGGATGATGTTCACCCAGTCGGCGAACTCCAGGACCGTGAAATCACGGAGGACATCATTGGGCAGAAAGTGGTACCTGTCGTGCCTGACCTTCATGATGCGGTCGCTGAAAACCGTCTCCGAGCCCAGGAGCTCCCAGTATCGTTTCATCGCTCACCTTGAAAGATTATGTATTTCCCGGCGGGTATTATCACTCGTTCCCGGGGGAAGATGCAACGGTTTTCGAGATTGCGACATCAGGCCGCGGATGAGAGGCTGGTATCGGTTGCCAAGGCTAAAGCGTTGTGGTAGTCGTTATTTCAAGCGTATGAAATATACCAAGAGCAGGGACATGGACGAAAAGTGCTACGAGTTCCACGAGGGCGACAGCGAGGGAAGGTGCTTCCTGTGCGGTGCCGGCTCATGCAGGCTGTTCATCGTCCGCCAGACATCCAGCATGAAGATGGTCCACATGTGCGGGGAGTGCATGGTGGAGCATTCAACGGAATACCTTCTCGACAATACCCGTCCCTGGGAAGGCGGGAAGGACGGCTGCTGCTGAAGCCCTAGGCCTCATGCACACGCGGGAACCTCAACGTGAAGGTCGTTCCCCTGCCTTCCTGCGAGGAAGCCTCTATCTGCCCGTTGTGCGCCTCCATGATCTTCTTGCTGAAGGTCAGCCCCAGCCCCGAACCCCGCGGTCTCTCCTGCTTTCCGTGCACCCGGTAGAAGGGCTCGAAGATGAACGGTAGCTTGTCCTGCGGGATGCCCTGTCCGGTATCGGAGATCCTCACGCACACATAGTAGTCGTCGCAGCTCGTGCCCACGCAGATCGTTCCCCCGGGCGGGGTATACTTGGTCGCGTTCCCGATGATGTTGCTCAGAACCCGCAGCAGGCTTTCCTGGTCGCCCTTGATGATGGGCAGCCCGTCCGTGAGCTCGGACTTGAGAAAGATGTCCCGCTTGTTGCACAGCGGCCGCATCTCTTCCAGGCTGCGCCTGATGACCTCGGTCAGGTCCATGGTCACCTTCGCCTCGGAGAAGGTACCGTTCTCGATGCGCGAGATGTCGAGCCAGTGCTCGATCAGATCCTGGAGTCCCTGCAGCCGCTTCTCGCACCGGCTGATGATCTCCATGGCGTCGGGCTTGAGCGAATTTTCGCAGATGATCTTGAGCGATTCGATGTACTGCTGGATCGATACCAGTGGAGAGCGCATCTCGTGCGACACGAAGGTGATGAAGTGGCGTTCCATGCGGGCTTTCTCCTCCCGGAGGAACTCGGCCTCTATCTTGAGCCGCCGGTGCTCCAGCCCTCGCCTGGTGATGGCCCTGAGCTGGTCGGGGGTGAAGGGTTTGGGCAGATAGTCGTAGGCGCCTTTCTTCATCGCCTCGACAGCCGAGACGATGGAGGCGTATCCGGTGATCACGATCAGAACGGCATCCGGCATCTCGCGGGAGATGTTCTCAATGATGTCCATGCCCGAGCAGTTGGGCATCTTGAGGTCCACGAAGATGACCTCGGGTTTCATCTCCCGTGCGAGGTCCACCCCCGCGATGCCGTCCGAGGACGTTCTGACCGAGTACCCGGATTTCTCGAGGGCCTGCCTGCACCCGTCAAGGATCGATTCCTCGTCGTCGATGATGAGGATGCGGGACACGGTCTCCGCTGCAGGCATTCCTACTCTCCCAGCAGGTTCCCCACGTGGTTCAGAAGATCGCTCGCCTTGATGGGCTTGTGGAGGACCAGGTCGACCGTGGGCAGTCCCTCCGGGGGCTCGAAGGCCTGGTAGGGCCCCTGGAGGTCCACGGCGCTGAGCATGATCAGCGGGATCTGCCTGCCCGCGTCAGAGGTCCTGAGCTTGGACACAACGTTGAACCCCTCGCTCCAGGTTTCCATCATCATGTCGATGATGGCCAGGCTCGGACTCACGGATTTCGCCATCTCGAGGCCGCTCTTCCCGTCCTCGGCGAGAAAGACCTCGTACCCTCCCTTTTCCAGGATGAGCTTGGTGGCCATCAGGAAATCCTTGTCATCGTCAATGAGCAGGATCCTTTTCTTTATATCCATCGCCACTACCTCCTTTTGTGAAGTCCACTCAGCGAAGCAAGGTCGGTGCCATCATATAACATATCAATATTCTTATTCATAATATGACAGGGTGCCAGGTAGGAGTTGTCCCGGGGGGAAAAATGCCCCGCACGTGAGGAGGATGTCCCCCGCCGGGGTTTGCCCGGTAAAAGGCCTCCCTTTCTTGGCGGGTATGGGTGGGGATCACTCGTTGTTCTTGATCTCGATGCCGTATGTTCGGATCTTGGTTCTCAAGGTCTTGCGGTCGATGCCGAGGAACTTCGCCGTCTTGTTTATCTGGTAGTTGAAGTGGTGCAGGGCCTTTTCGATGTGCTCCTTCTCCACGTCCACCAGGGTCATCTTTCCGGAAAAGGGGTCGACCACCGGGGCCTTGGCGTGGGTGTCCTGGCCGTAGTAGAGGATATCGGAGAGTGTGACCTCTTCGTGCTGGCAGAGCACACAGAGCCGCTCGATGGTGTTCCTGAGTTCGCGGATGTTTCCCGGCCAGCTGTAGGAGGAGAGAGACTTCATCACCTCAGGAGAAAGTACCTGGGCCCTGCTGTTGTGCCTGGCCCTGAAGATCTCGAAGTAGTGCTGGGCGAGGGCGGGTATGTCGGAGCGGTGCTCCCTGAGCGGCCGGATGTGGATGGGAACCACGGAGATGCGATAGAAGAGGTCTTCGCGGAAGGAGCAGGCGGCCACCTCGGCCCGCAGGTCCCGGTTGGTCGCGGTAATGAGCCGCACGTCCACCTTTTCCGGGACCGAGCTTCCCACCCGGGGCACCTCCTGCTCCTGGATCACGCGGAGGAGCTTTGCCTGCACTTCCAGGCTGAGATTGGAGATCTCGTCGAGAAAGAGCGTGCCTTTGTCCGCGAGCTGGAACCTGCCGTCCCTGGACTCCGTGGCCCCGCTGAAGGCTCCCCTGGTGTGGCCGAACAGCTCGGATTCCATGAGGTTCTTGACCAGGGAGGAGCAATCCACGGGCACGAACTGCCGGCTCGAGCGCATGCTCAGCCCGTGGATGGTGCGGGCCACAAGCTCCTTGCCCGTGCCGCTCTCCCCGGTGATGAGCACGGTGCTGTCGGTCTTGGCGACCCGCCTGATGGTGTCCTTGAGCTCGGCGATGTAGTCGCTGACGCCGATTATCGTTGAGAGGACGTCCATGGGCCGGCACTCCTCCGGGTCATCGGAGAGGCACTCCTGCACGGCGCTCTTGAGCTCGGAGGCTTCGAAGGGCTTGGTGAGGAAGTTGCTCGCCCCGAGCCTCATGGCCTCCACGGCGAGCTGGATGGTACCGTACCCGGTGATCACGATGATCCGTGATGGAACCGGGCGCTCCCTCTTGAGGATTTTGAGGATCTCGAGGCCCTCGATCCTCGGCATGCGGATATCCAGGAGTATCACGTTGAAAGACCCGCTCAAGGCCATCTCCAGGCCTGATATCCCATCAGCGGTGCTGGTCACCTCGTATCCCAGGCGGGAAAGGATCTGGGAGCATCCGTCACGGATGGACTCTTCGTCATCTATAATGAGAATGCACGGCGCCTTCTTAGCCAATGTTCGCTCCTTGCGGATCCGGTGATTCGTTCACACCGGACTTCTCCGAGGTTCCCAGGTATGCCGGGATGGTGATGATAAAGGTGGTGCCTTTGCCGGGTTCGCTCTCCACGTCGATGAACCCGTTGTGCTTCTGGATGATGCCGTAGGTGATGGAGAGGCCGAGCCCGGTCCCCTGTCCCGGGTCCTTGGTCGTGAAGAACGGCTCGAATATGTGGGGCAGGTAGGCCCTGTCGATGCCCCGTCCATTGTCTCTTATGGATATCTTTACCGCGTTGGTGCTGGAAGACCAGGTCGAGATCTCCAGAACGCCTCTGGCGTCCATGGCGTCCGATGCGTTGACGAACAGGTTGAGGAACACCTCCTCCAGCCTTGAGCTGTCTCCCATGACGAGCGGCAGATTGTCGGAGAGGTCCTGCCTGACCTTGATGCCCAGGAACATCGACTGGTCCTTCACGAGGTTGAGCGAGGTGACGATCACTTCGTTGATGTTGATGGGCCGCATGTCGCCTGAGGGTGTCCGGGCGAAATCGAGGAGGTTCTGCACGATCTTCTTGCAGCGGTTGGTCTGGTAGATGATCTTTTCCATGTTTTCCTTCGAGGGGTGCCCGTCGTCCATTTCCTCGAGGATGAGGTTGCTGTAGAGCAGGATCCCGCCCAGGGGATTGTTGATCTCGTGAGCCACGCCGGCAGCCATCTGGCCGAGGGCGGCGAGCCGCTCGGTACGGGTGATCCGCTGGAATGCCTTCTGGAGCCTATCATCGCGGTCCTTGAGCGAGCGCGCCATATTGTTGAAGGCCTCGTCGAGCACGTCGAACCCCAAGGACTTCCCGGGCGGCAGCTGGTACTCCAGGTTGCCCGACGAGATGGCCTCGGTCGCCTGCCTGAGGATCCGGATCCTGCGAATGATGCTCTGGCCGAGACGGAAGGAGATGAAGAAGGCCACGACCATTCCCAGCGACGTAATGCCCAGGAACAGCCAGGTGGTCTGGAGCTTGATGTCCCGGTACTTGGCCTCAAGGATCCCGGTGTAGAGCATCCCGATGATGGTGCGGTCGATATCGTAGATGGGCGTGTAGGAGCTTATGTACCAGTCGTTGACAACGAAGGCCCTGCCGGTCCAGTCCTGCCCCTCCTTGATGACCCGGTCGTAGACCTCCCGGGAAACCGTGGTGCCGATGGCGCGCCTCTGATCCACGTCCATAACATTGGTCGACACCCTCACGCCCCCCAGGAAGATCGTGGCAAAGCCGACGTCCTTACCCTGATAGGTCTCGTGCTGGTACACGGTCTCCTTGATGGTGTCCACGATATGGTAGTCGCGGTTGAGGAGAATGCCGCCGATGAGTGCGCCCAGCAGCTTACCGTCACGGCCGAAGACGGGGTAGGCGGCCCTGAGCACCATACCATGGGTAAGCTCCCTGTCTTGGATCTCGATGGACTGGGGGGTCTTGACGATGGGGATGACCACGCGCTCGGCAAGGAGCGGGTTCTGGTCCTTGATCGTCTCCAGGGACATGACCACGCCCGAGGTCTGGGGCTTCTTCTCGTGCAGGCACTTGCGCACCACCGGGTCCCACAGGATTATATCACCCTTGGCGCCGGGATTTGCCACCCGGTAGATGACCCGTCCCTGCGAATCGACGAGGGTCAGCATGTCCAGCGAGCGATGGTCGTCCGAGTGCTGGGGATCGGTACGGATCAGGCCTTCCAGGCCGGCCAGCGGGGCGGGGTCGTTCATGCGGATCGCCTCCTCGAGCGGGCTTCTCAGCGAGATAAACTCGAGCTGGTACTGGAGACGCTCCAGGGCGTGTCGATAGATGAGCCGGGCCGTGTTAATGTCCTGCTGCACCTTGCGCTGCACCTCGTCGAGGGTGTTCTTGTTGATGGTAGTGATCCCCACCACCGTGGCGACGGCGCCCGTGAGACAGGTAGCGATGAGAAAGCCCGTAACCAGGCGGCTCTGTAGTTTCATAGAGAAACATCCGTCAAACGATTACATTACAGCAAGCCTACTATATACCATTTCCGTTACCGGTCAGACAACGTTTGATAAGTGTCGGGAGAAAATCGGAGGGACTGTCACAAGAGCTGCCGGAATTTCGAAGAGGGTCATATGGGAGGCACTGAGGCCTGGAGTGTGAGAACTGCCGGTATCGCCCGTTTGCCATGAAGGCAGCCGGCGAGATCCAGGGTCTCATCATCCCGGAATCACCTTGCAATGCCCACAGCAATGGACTATGTGCATGAGCCTATGAGCATGGACACCCCGAACATGGTCTTCGCCGACGAGGCGGGCAATATCATGGACTTCGAGGGCCTGGGCATGGTTGCCAGGAGCGGGGACTACCTGGTTCCCGTATCGCACGGCGACACCATCCCACTGCCCCGGGGCTCACAGCTCTACGTGCTTCCCGACCGGTACCCCGTGGGCCTCGACCGGGAAACGGGCGAGATCGTGACCCTCAGGAAGAACCCATACAATGGGAAAGGGACGGTCTTTGCAGTTGCCACCTTCCTGTGCGCGGCCCATACGCAAACCTATCTCGCGGCCTGGGAGAGAAGGCCTCGGGCACAGCTCCTGCCATTTTACGCCTACACCGCGCTCGGCTTTTCCGACGGGTTCGTCACCACGGCCATGAGGACCGACGGGTCACGGCGGCAGAACCCGGATACCTTCCACATGGATAAGGTCAGGCAGGGCATCAGTGAGTGGAAGAAGGACCTGCCGGGCAACCGGCTGGTGGAGCACCTGGTCCACTGCGCCCTTGTGTATGGGTGCCCGGCTGCGCTCAACCTCTTCCAGGGCCGTGAGGAGGCGCCGCTTCCCACCTCGCCCTCATGCAATGCCCGCTGCGCGGGGTGCATCTCCCTGCAGGAAGGGTGCGGACCGCCTTCACCCCAGCAACGGATCGAGTTCGTTCCCACGCCCGAGGAGATCGCACAGGTGGCGCTCAAGCACATCTCACAGGTGGACGAGCCGGTGGTGAGCTTCGGGCAGGGCTGCGAGGGGGAGCCGCTCATGGTGGCCGAGGTCATCCGGGAGGCCATCCGTCTCATCCGGAAAGAGACCCGAAAAGGCACGATCAACCTCAACACCAACGCAAGTCTGCCCGGGCGCGTTGCCGAACTCGCCGAAGCAGGGCTCGACAGCATGAGAATCAGCATGAACTCGGCGCGCGAAACGACCTATAAAGCATACTTCCGGCAATCCTACGGCTTCGACCGACTGGCCCAGAGTGCAGAAGAGATGAAGAAGCGGGGCCGCTTCGTATCCATCAACCTCTTCGTTTTTCCCGGCGTCACAGACGCTCCCAAGGAGGCTCAGGCCCTCAAGGAGTACATCTCGGCCAATGCTGTGGACATGGTGCAGTGGAGGAACCTCAACATCGACCCTGACTTCTACCTGGACACCCTGGGCCAGAGGCTCCCTTCCGGGATCGGCATGAGACGACTCATAGACGAGGTGCCTGTGAGGCGCGGCTACTTCAACCCGTACCTCCCTCCGGAATGACGATTCGCTGAGGGTCCTTTCCATCAGGCCCGCTGTCGTGCAGGGCAAGCGATCCACCCGGACACTGACGATGGATGACACCACCGATGAGGGCCATTTGCCGTCGAGACGGGAAACACCGACGGTCTTGCGGTGAAGGCCGGTTCCTGGTGCGGGGTGCTTCTGCTGAGCACGGGGCGGTATTGGCGACTCAGAACTCCACGAACCCGCCGTCCGTGAAGGGACCGGGATCGGTTTCATCGCCCTGGTCCGCCTTTTCCCAGAACTCCAGGAGCATGACCGTGAAATCGTCGTCAAAGCTCTCCCCGGAGTTGAACACCCTCAACTCTGCTTCGATGCGGTCGATTGCCTCCTCTCCCCGAAATTGTCTGATGGTCTTTTCGAAGAGCGCCTTGAGGCGGTCCATGCCGAAGGGAATTCCGGCGCTGTTGCGGGCCTCGAGCAGGCAATCGGTATAGAGCAGCACTGCATCGCCGTTCTCGATCCCGGTGATCGTTTTTTCGCCGTACGCGCCGTCTTCGAACATGCCGAGGAAGAACCCGTCCGTGTCCAGCTCGAGCACCTCGCCGGTATTCTTCCGGTAGAGCAGCGGGGTAGGGTGCCCGGCATTGGAGAAGGTGATGGTCCGGTTCCAGTAATCGCTCAGCAGGTAGAACGCCGTGATGTAGTCTTCCGAGAGTATGGGGATGAACTCCTGGTTGAGCATGTGGAAGAGGATCTTGGGGCTCGCCACGTTGGTGGAAAGCGTATGGAAGCTCATCTTGAACATGGCCGAAACCAGGGCGGCGGCCACCCCGTGCCCCGAGACGTCGGCGATGACAAAGCCTGCGAGCGATTGCCCGAGGTCCACCACGTCGTAGAGATCGCCCCCGATATGGATCGAGGGGATATACCGGCATGATACGCTCACGCCGCCGATGTTCTCGTAGATGTTGGGCAGCAGGCTCTTCTGGAGCTTGCCCGCCATCTCGAGCTGGTCCATGATCCTCCTGTTCTGCCGGTGAACGATCTCGTTCATCTCGTTCACCTCGGCAAGGGCCATGGCCAGTTTAGCAGCCTGCTCCTCCATGAGGTCCCTGGCCTCCGCGGTCTCCATGAGGAGCCGCTCCATCTCCTGTTTCCTGAGGAGGAGATCGGTCATGTCAATGAACGCGACCACGAGGATCGTCTCCTCGTCCCAGCCCGCGACCTCTCTTATGGTTTTCCAGATCACGCGGGCCTCGCTATGGCCGGTATCGATGGTGAGCTCGCGCTTGGTGCTCTCGAGAAGCGCCCTGATCTCATCGGGCAACTCCCGGGCCTGCTTGCCAACGACATCGCCCCGGAGGACTGAGGTTATGCTCTCGGCTGCCGAGTTCCAGACAAGGACACGCCCATCACCGGAGACGGCCAGGATTCCCGGGGGGAGTGCATCGATGAAACGCATGAAGGATTCATGGTCTCTCATCGTCGTGCGCCGCCTTTCCATCGTGGGGCCTTTTGTACTCGAGGATCACGCGGTTGCCCTTTCCCTGGTAGGTGATGCTGGTGAAGAAGCTCCTGGCCATGAAGAGCCCCAGTCCGCTGCCGATCCGGTCGCAGGGATCGCCCTTGAATATGCTGGAGTAGTCGAAACCGTCTCCCTCGTCCTCCACTACGTACCGGAGTTCGTCGGGCGTCATGTGCACCTCGAGGGTCACCCTGCGCTTGGACAGGCGCGGATCGCGCATCCGGTCCTTGAGGAGCTTCTCGTAGTCGCCGCGCTCGATGGCCGACGACTTCTCGGCACCCGTGATTCCCAGGTTACCGTGCTCGATGGCGTTGATCAGGATCTCTCCCAGGGCGGTCTTGAGGATGTCAACCTCGTCCAGGACGAGCCGTGCGTTGCATACCGCCTGGTTGACGATGTAGGGAAGATCTTCCAAGTTGTTTCCGAACACCAGGGTCTTGTCCTCCCTCCTCACGCACCGGATATCCCGCTCTGAGATGAATCTCAGCATGCGTCTGCGGCCGGTTATCCGCTCCAGTGAGTGGATGAGCTCCCTGATCCGGATAGGAGTCTTCAGGTAGTCGACGGCCCCCTGCCTGATGCATTCCATGGCAAAGGCGCTGTCCGAGCACGATCCGGCTGCGATGACCTGTGCATAGGGATCAGCCCTGTAGATGTCCCTGAGCACATTCATGCACTCCGACGAAGAGGGCGAAACGCCCAGGAGAACGAAGTCTGGCCTCAATCTCATGAACGTCCCCATGACCTCATGGAAATCGGGTACGCCGTGGATGTCGTAATGGGCCGAGGAGAGGCCGGCGGAAAGAACGTCAGCGGATATGGTGCTCTCGTCCACGACCAGGACCGTGCGCCGGGATTTATCCATGGGACCCTATCACCCCGTGCGGCCCTGTTCGGGCTCGATCAGGTCAAGGATGTGCCGTGCGATGACGCTCAAGGGCAGCACCTTGTCGACGGCGCCTATCTCGATGGCCACCTTGGGCATCCCGAACACCACGCACGACTCCTCGTCCTGGGCGATAGTGAATGCGCCCGCCTCGCGCATCTCCTTCAAGCCCTTGGCGCCGTCATCCCCCATGCCCGTGAGGATGACCCCCACGGAGTTCGACCCCAGGGTATTGGCCGCGGATCGGAACAGCACATCGACGGAAGGTTTGTGCCGGTTGACCGGGGGCCCGTCCTTGACGGTCACATAGTAGCCCTTGATCCCCTTGTTCACGATCATGTGCAGTCCGCCCGGTGCAATCAGGGCCGTCCCTCGCCGGAGCGGGTAATTGTCCGTGGCTTCGAGTACCTCGATGCGGGAGAGCCCGTTTACCCTCTGGGCAAAAGACCTTGTGAAAACCGGCGGCATGTGCTGGACCACGAGGACAGGGGGCGCACCTTCGGGAAGCCTGCTCAGGATCTGCTCTATGGCCACCGTGCCTCCCGTGGAGGCGCCGATTACGAGCACCTTCCCGCCGTCCGAAACCGGAGATGCCTTCCTGGCCCTGATCACCTCGTCGAGATCATGCCGGGGAGCGATCTCGAGGCTCGGAGACGTTGCTTTCCTGAGCTTTGCCGTGGCGGCCGCCTTCACTTTGAGAACGATCTCGGAGCGGAGATCTTCCATGCTCTGGCTGAGCCGGGTCGTTGGCTTGGCGATGAAGACTATCGCCCCCAGGGAGAGCGCCTTCATGGTGGCGTCCGCTCCCTGCCGGGTCAGTGAGGAGAACATGAGCACCGGCATGGGATGGGCCTTCATGAGCTTCTCCAGGAAGGTGAGACCGTCCATCCTCGGCATCTCGATGTCCAGGGTGATGACGTCGGGATTGAGCGTCTTGATCTTGCGGATCGCGATGATAGGGTCGGGTGCGGTGCCCACGACCGAAATGTCGGGGTCGGAGTCGAGCACCTCGCTCAGGAGCTTTCGGACCAGTGCCGAATCATCGATGATGAGAACCTTGATCTTGTCCATAATCCTGTCCTAGAAGAGGGTCAGGTCTCCTCCCTGTTCCTGCAGCCGCTCCTTTTCGCGGAAGATCTTGGCCTTGTACGATTGCTCGGCCTTGATGATATTGGAATCCACCGTGGTATTGAGCCGTTTCAGCAGCACCTTGCCGGAATCGGGGAAAAAGAGGATCTTCCTTCCCGTATACCCGCCCACGTCTTCCCCGGCCACCGGGATCTGCTCCATCCTCAAGAATGCCCTCACAAACATGATGTTCGACTCGGGCACGTTGCCATCGGTCTTCCGGAAGTTGAGCACATGCCCTCCACCGAATACCTTTGCCTCGAAATCC
>JBASVF010000099.1:0-14942 GCA_049275795.1 Desulfomonilia bacterium | reverse complement strand
GCCCTGTACCTGGCCGAGCTGAAGACCCGGGAGCTCATCAGGAAAACCGGCACCCCGGCGGTGCCCCTCTTCCTGCGCAATGCGCCCACCAGGCTCATGCGAGAGCTCGGGTACGGAAAGGGCTACATCTACGCACACGACGACCCCCAGGGCGCCCTGCTCATGAACTACTTCCCGGATGGAATAGACGGGGTGAGACTCTACATCCCCCGCGACTCCGGTTTCGAGAAACGGATAAAGGAGATCATGAATGCCCGAAGAAACACTGCGGCAGCTCGGTCAGACCCACGTCGCAAGACTTCTTGAGGCAGGCTCAAGGTTCGTCTCGCGTGAGCGGATCGCCGAAGACCTTGAGCAGCTGGATCTCGAGCTCGTCCGCGAGCTGCTCGAAGGCAGGGGCCTGTACGAGGAGCCGGCCATGGTCCAGGTGAAGCCAGCGGCCGTGGTGCCAGCCTCCTTCGCCTCCTCGGCCGAGGCCGGGCGCTACCGTACGCATGGCGAGGAGCTGCTGAGGCAGGGCAGGATCGCGGCCCTGGTGGTCGCCGGCGGGCAGGGGTCCCGGCTGGGCATCGAGGCGCCCAAGGGCGTGGTGGGGGTAACCCCGGTGCGCGGCAAGAGCCTCTTTCAGCTCCACGCCGAGAAGGTGCTCGCTCTCTCCCGGAAGTACGGATCGCCCGTACCCCTGTTCATCATGACCTCGCGGGCCAACAACGCGGATACGCGCGCCTTCTTCGAGGAGCACTCTTTTTTCGGGCTCGATCCGAATGAGGTGTTCTTCTTCGTCCAGGGCATGCTGCCTTCCATCACCCCGGAGGGCAGGTTCATCCTCTCCCGCAACTGCGGTCTCTTCATGAACCCGGACGGGCACGGCGGCACCTTAAAGGCCCTCAAGAGGAGCGGCTGCCTCGAGATCATGCGCACAAAAGGCATCGAGGAGATCTTCTATTTCCAGGTCGACAACCCCTTGGTCTCCATCTGCGACCCCCTGTTCGCGGGCCTGCACAGCCTCAAGGGCGCAGACATGTCGTCCAAGGTGGTAAGGAAGAAGAGCTTCGAGGAAAAAGTGGGTGTGGTGGCCGAGGTAGCGGGCAGGACCCGCGTGGTCGAGTACAGCGACATGAGCGACGAGATGCGCTATGCCGTCGATCCCCGGGGCGGGATGCTCAACTGGGCGGGATCCATCGCCATCCACATGATCAGGCGGGACTTTGTCGAAAAGCTCACCACCGCCGGTGTTCGGCTGCCCTTTCACCGGGCCGTCAAGCCCATCCCGTCCATCGACGATGAGGGGCACCCCGTGGAGGTGCGCGGGGTCAAGTTCGAGGCCTTCATCTTCGACGCGCTCCCCCTGGCGGGAAAGACCGTCACCTTGGAGGTCCTGCGCGAGCACGAGTTCGCCCCGGTCAAGAACCGCACCGGCGAAGATTCGCTGGAAACGTCCCGGGCCCTGCAGAGCGATCTTCACGCCCGCTGGCTCAATGACCTGGGCATACGGGTGCGAAAGGGCGCAGCTGTTGAAATCAGCCCCCTTGCAGCCCTGGAGAAAGACGACCTGAGACGGTATGCCGGGGAGCTTCCGAAGGAGATCGAGGGAGATTTCTATTTCGAGTGACAGGAGGAGGGGCTCAATGCCCCAGCAGCCCATGAAGAGGCGTGCATTTGCAATGAAGGATACATACTGGGAGATGATCATCTGGATCGGGTGCATCATCGTTCTGGGCTTCGTGGTCCTCTTTGCCATGTACTCCTACCGGAGCGTGGAGCGTGAGATGGCCGGGCAGTTCAACCGCGAGCAGATGCTGCTCGCCCAGCAGACCGCCATGGGCATCGAACAGTACATGCAGGACATCATCAACGTCCTGACCCTCACCTCCCACATCCAGCCCGTTGCCGACGGAGACCCTGACGAGATCAGGATCTCCCTCGAGAACGCCTACCGCTCGCTGAAGAACAAGGTGTCGTTCGTGTTCTGGGAAAACTCGGAAGGCATCATGACCTACCATGTGCCCCGCGAGGTCCTTCCGGAGATGGACGGCAGGGACTTCAGCTTCCGGACGTATTTCCGTATCGCCCGCGAGCTCGGGGTGCCCTTCGTCTCCGACATCATCACCATGGGCGGAGAGCAGTACCAGGATATCCCGGACAGGTTCGAGACCTTCGTCATCTCCCTGCCGCTCAAGGGTTCCGACGGGTCGTTCAACGGCGTGATCGGCTGCGCCATCGACCTGACGAACATCACGGCACGGTACGTGGCCCCGATCAGACCCTCGGAGACCGGCTACGCGTGGCTGATCGACGAGACGGGCATGATCCTCTACCACCCGAATCCCAGGTGGATCGGGCTCAATCTACTCGACATCGTCATGAACCTGGAGAAGCAGGGACATAACATCAGGGGCGTCCAGGACGTCAGGCACGGCATGGAGCTCAAGAACGACGGCATGTACCAGTTCCTCTTCCCCCACTTCCCGGCCACGAAGTCCGTGAAAAAACTCCTGGCCTTCTCCTCGGTTCACTTCCTCAACCGCAGGTGGATCACGGTGGTCACCTCGCCCTACAGCGAGGTCATCCACCTCATGTCTGATACCTTCCGCAACACCCTGGTGCTCGGCTCCGCGAGCATCGGGTTCGTGGCTTTCGCCACCCTGGTGCTCCTGCGGATCAACCGTGCCAGGGCACGGGCCTTCGAGCGCAACAAGTGGGCCGAGGCCGTGCTGACCGCGCACAAGAGGCTCGAGACCATCTTCAACGGCGTCCCTCACTACCTGGCCATGATCGACGCAGCCTTTGTCATCACCGACGTGAACCAGCGCCTCTGCGAGCTCTATGGGAAGAGGCGAGAGGACATCATCGACAAGCACAGCCAGCTCGACTTCCCGGAGGGCGAGCAGGTCTGCCACCTGAAGATCGTGGAGAAGTGCTTCAAGACCAGGCAGGTCGTCACCGAGCCCGATACCCGGGTGGAGATCCAGGGAAAACCCTACTTCTTCGACATCAGCGCCATACCGCTCTTCAACTCCAAGGGCGAGGTCGACTACGTGGTCCAGTACGCGGTCGACATCACGGACAAGAAGGCCCTGACCGAGAAACTCATCCAGGCGGAAAAGCTCGCGGCCGTGGGGCAGGTCTCGGCCCACGTGGCCCACGAGATCCGCAACCCGCTGACCTCGGCGCTGCTCCACTCCGAGCTGCTCGAGGACGAGATCCGCGAAGGCAGCGACAGCCAGGAAGCCCGCGAGCTGATCAGCGTCATCCGCCGCGAGATCGACCGCCTCTCCCAGGTGACCGACGAGTACCTCTCCTACGCCCGTCTGCCCCACCCCAAGAAGCAGCTCGTGGATCCCGTGCGCGAGGTGAAAGCCGTGGTCTCCATGATGCTCCCGGAGCTCACGGCCCGGAACGTGGAGATCACGGTCAGGTGCCCTGAAGCGCTGCCCAAAGTCATGATCGATCGTGGACAATTCAAGCAGCTTCTGATAAATCTCATTAAGAATGCTGAAGATGCCATGCCCTCGGGGGGGAGCGTCGAGGTGTCCCTCATGGGGATCAAGGACAACTTTCTGCTGCTGGTCAAGGATACCGGGTATGGGATCCCACAGGAGCATTTGAGGAGGATATTTGATCCGTACTTCACCACCAAGGAGAACGGCACCGGCCTCGGGCTGGCCCTCGTCCAGTACATCGCCAACGCGCACGATGGATGGGTGGACGTGGAGAGCCAGAAGGGAACGGGCTCGACCTTCATTTTCTCCATTCCCTTCCATGACCCGGCAGAAACAGGAGAGGAGGTAGCCAAGGCATGAAACGCGCGCTCGCCGCTCAGATCCTGATCTTCCTTACCCCGGCGATGCTCTTCGCCGGAAGCTTCCAGTGCGCGCTGCCCCCGGGCATCGGCGAGGCGTACCTCCTTTCGGAAGGAACCGGCGCGGTCCTCGATCACCTGAAGGCAAGCTACCAGGCCGAGCTCGAAGGCGCAGCCGCGAAGCACCGGGTGCAGGAGCTCGAGGAGCAGGCCTCGAAGGCCCGGGAGGCCCTCGAGGCGAAAAGGCGGGCCTACGACGAGAAGCTCTCCTCACTGCGCAGGGAATACATCTCTGCGCTCGCCATCACCCTGGACTCCATCGAGGTGTCGGTCTCGCCCTCCTCTTCCGCCCTGGGCGATGTAACTTTCTTCTACACCGCGAAGAACAACTCCGACAGGATCATCACCGACATCACCTACCGGCCCCTGATCCGGAATATCAGCCTCTCCACCACCTCCTCCCTGGTGCTGGAGTTCATCAATCCCGCCACCCTGATCTCGGGAATCGGGCCCCATGAGACCCTGACCAACCGGGGCCACGACCCCGAACGATTCTCCTTCTTCATCAGCGAGCTCTCTTCTCAGGAGATCGCGACCCTCGGCAAAGCAGGGGGCAGAGAGCTCGATATCGAGATCATCGACATGCATTTCGCAGACAGAAAGGGCTACAAGGGCCAGGTCGCGGTCAAGAATTTCACGACCGCCTTTTCGCGGGAGCTGAGCCCCTTTCTGAGCGCGATCGAATCCGCCGAGGCCGACTTCAAGGCGCGGGAAGGGGTGCATGCAAAGGCCCTTGCAGCCTTCAACGCAGAGCGGGACCGGGCCGCCGGAAAACTCACGCAACTGCTCAAAGACCTCAGGGAGAGCTCGGTGCGTTACACAGCCCGGCCGGACAAGAAAGGCCGGTTTGTCTTCGAGGGCATCCCCCAGGGCTCCTACTATCTCTACGCAAGCGACCGCAAGGGCGGCGCCGTGTTCGAGAAGATCGAGATGGACGCAAGGAGCCGGCAGAAGAGCTACACCGTCATGGGAAAGGACCCCTTCGTGCCATGAGCGACAAGAAAATCCTGGTCGTGGATGACGAGATCGGTATCCGGCAGTCGCTCCAGAAGATCCTGGGAAAAGAGGGCTTCACGGTCGAAACCGCATCCAACGGCGACGAGGCCTTCAAGATCATCCGCCGGGGCGGCATCGACCTGCTCATCACCGACATCCGGATGGCCGGGATGGACGGCGTAGAGCTCCTCAAGCTCTGCAAGTCGGTCTCGCCCTTTACCGAGGTCATCATCATCACCGGCTATGCCTCGGTGGACACGGCCGTGGATTCCATGAAACAGGGGGCCTACGACTACATCACCAAGCCCTTCAAGAAGGCGGACATCTTAAAGGCGGTCAACAAGGCCATCGAAAAGCAGATCCTCACCATGGACAACATCCGGATGAAGGAGCGGATCGAGGCCTTCGAATCGGGCCCGCTGTTCGAGACCTCCAGCCCCCGGATGAAGAGCGTCATCGACCTGGTCCACCAGGTCGCCCCCAGCCAGGCCACCGTGCTCATCCTGGGCGAGTCGGGCACGGGCAAGGAGGTCATCGCGGACATGATCCACCAGCTCTCCCCCCGGGGAAGCAGGCCCATGATCAAGGTGAACTGCGCCGCGATTCCCGAAACGCTCATCGAATCCGAGCTCTTCGGCTACGAGAAGGGCGCCTTCACCGGGGCTGTCGGGAGGAAGGAGGGGCGCTTCGAGGCGGCTGACAAATCGAGCATCTTCCTCGACGAGATTGGCGAGATCCCGCCCGCAGTCCAGGTAAAGCTCCTGAGAATACTCCAGGAAGGCGGGTTTGAGCGGCTCGGAAGCAACAAGACGATCTACACCGACACCCGGATCATCGCGGCCACCAACAAGCACCTCTCGGCCATGGTCAAGGAGGGTCTGTTCCGGGAAGACCTCTACTGGAGGCTCAACGTCATCACCATCCATCTCCCCTCCCTGAGGGAGCGCAAGGAGGACATCCCCAACCTGGTCCAGCACTTCATCAACCGGTTCTCCAAGAAGAATGACAAGGAGATCAACGGGATAGAGTCAAAGGCCATGGAGCTCCTCCTGGCCTACGAGTGGCCGGGCAACGTGCGCGAGCTTGAGAACGTGATCGAGCGCTGCGTGGTGCTCGACCGCGACAGGGTCATCGGCGCCGACGACCTTCCCCGGGAGCTCACCGAGAGCGTCTCCAAGCCGCCCGACTCGGTGGTCATTCCCCTTGGCACGCCGCTGGAGGAGGTGGAGCGCATCCTCCTCGAGGAGACGCTCAGGCGCACCGGGGGCGACAAGGGCCTCGCATCCAAGCTCCTGGGCATATCGACCCGGACCCTGTACCGAAAAATCGACCGGAAGGAAGAGTAATGGGCTAAAAAGGCATCGATGCCGGAGGCCAGGCCATACCGAACGGCAACATGGGCTGAGAATCCCTACGCGCCAAGCGCCGGGAGGCCCGGCCCTCCGTCCCTGGACCGCCCCGGTATCAGGCGAGCTTCTTTTCTGACTGGATCTTGAACTTCTTGATCTTGTAGTGCATGACCCGCCGCGAGATTCCCAGGATGTCGGCTGCATCCTTCTGCACCCATTTCGCCTTGCGCAGGGCCTCTACGACCATGGCCTTCTCCTGGGCTTCGAGCGGGTTGAGACCGTCCTCCGACACTTCCGTCTTCCCGAGATCGTGCAGGTAGATGTCCTGGGGGGTGATCACCTCGTCCTTGCACAAGACCACCGCGGACTCGATGACGTTCTTGAGCTCGCGCACGTTGCCCGGCCACCGGTACGCCATGAGCATGTCCATGGCCTCCTTGCTCACGCCCGTGATCCTCTTGCCGGTCTTGTTGCTGAACTCGGTGAGAAAGACCTGGGAGAGCCCCGGGATGTCCTCCTTCCTCTCGCGCAGCGGGGGGATCTCGATGGTGATCACCCTGAGCCGGTAGTAGAGGTCCTCGCGGAATTGTCCATCCTTGACTTTCTGGGCGAGGTCGACGTTCGTGGCCGCGATGAAGCGGATATCGACCACCTTCTGCGCCACCTGGCCGATGGGCCTGAATTCGCCCGTCTCCAGGACCCTGAGCATGCGGGTCTGCATCTCGGGCGAGATGTTGCCGATCTCGTCGAGAAACAGGGTGCCTCCGTCGGCCTCCTCGATGATGCCCCGCTTGTCCCTGAGGGCCCCGGTGAAGGCGCCCTTGGTGTAGCCGAAGAGCTCGGCCTCGATAAGGGTGGCCGGGGTGGCGCCGCAGTCCATGATCACGTACTTCCTGTCCCTGCGGTTGCTCACGCAGTGGAGCATCTTGGCGATGAGCTCCTTGCCCGTGCCCGACTCGCCCAGGATGAGCACGGTCGTGTCGGATCGTCCGGCCTGGCGAGCAAGGTCGAGGACCTTCTTCATGGCAGAGCTCTCGGCATAGATGTGATGCTCGATGTTGTCCTGCACCTCCTGTTCGAGATACCTCACCCGCTGCTTGAGGTCCCGCTTCTCGACCGCGCTCTCGATCTTGGCCATGAGCTCGATGGGTTCAAAGGGCTTGACCAGGTAGTCGTGCGCGCCCTGCCTCATGGCCTCCACCGCGCCCTCGATGGAGCCGTAGGCGGTGAAGATGATGACCTCGATGTCCGGGTCGATCTTCTTGGCACGCTGCAACACCTCCATGCCGTCCATCTCGGGCATCTTGAGATCGGTGAGCAGCACGTGGAAGGTGTCGGACTTCAGGGCCTCGAGCGCCTGGGCGGCGGAGGTGAACCCCCTGGCCGGGAAGCCCATGGCCTCCAGCCTGGCGAGGATGACCTCCACGATGTTGGGTTCGTCGTCCAGTATGATGACCTTTGCCTTTCTCGTCATTGGATGCCTCGCTTCTTCTCGGTGCTGATGTGGATCTCTTCTATCTTCTGGAGCTTGTACTTCAGCTCTTCGAGCTCCCTGCGCAGCCGATCGTTCTCGGCGACGTACTTGTCCTCCAGCTCCTTCCTGATCTGCTTCTCCCTGCGGTCCTTTTCCTGGACATACCGTTCGTTGAGCTTCCGCTGCTCCTCGAGCCTGTCGAGCATGACCAGCAGGTAGCCCGCCTCGACCTTGAGGTAGCGGGGGATGAAGGGATCCTTTCTCACGAGTGAGAGGGTGGTGCGCACCTCCTGGGCATTGTAGTTCCCGCTCAAGATCGAGTCTACCGACAGGGCGATGGTATGGCGGGCCGCGATCGAGGGGGGTGTCAGCGGGGGCGCCTCGGCCAGGTGCTCTCCGGCCCGCTTGCCGGATGAAAGATCGTCTTCCGCGCTCTTGAGTGTGCTGGTGAAAGAATCAGCCCTGCAGCCTCCCAGAAGGATGCCGAGGGCCAACAGGCAGAGTAAAGGTAAATACACTGCCCTTGCCGAGAGTGCTCTTCGCATAGATCCTTCCCCCGTGAGCCTCAACGATGCTCCTGCAGATAGCCAGCCCTAGGCCGATGCCGCTGTGACCCCTGGTGGCCTTGGACTGATAGAATTTTTCGAATATTAAGGGAATATCCTCCTCGGGAATTCCTTTGCCGTGATCCTCGATCTCGATCATGATTCGCCCATCAGATGCAACGATCCTCAACTCCACCTCTGAGCCTCTGCCAGAGTACTTGATCGCATTATGGGTCAGATTTGTCAACACCCGCAGGATCTTGTTCTTATCCAGGCTCACCTTCAATGGACGGGGAAGATACCCTGCCTTGAGCCGAACACCTTGATTTTCAGCCAGATGCTGTATCTCGGCTATGAATTCCGAGAGAACGGAATTGATTTCGACGGATTCCTTCTGCAGGGGAACCAGGCCGCTCTCGAGCTTTGACATCTCCAGGAGCTCCGTGGTCATCAGGATCAGGCGCTCGATGCCCTGCTCCATGATCACGATGAGCCTCATCTGCTTCTCGTTGAGCCCGCCGCTCACTCCCTCTTTCAGCAGGTTCGCCGCTTCCTTCATGGAGGTGAGCGGAGTCTTGAGCTCGTGGGACACGATCGAAATGAACTCGGACTTCATGTTGTCCAGCTCCTTGAGGCGCCTGGACATGGAGTTGAACGACTCGGCGAGCATGCCCAGCTCGTCGTTCGAGTACAGGGGGATCTTGTAGGAGAAATCGCCCCGCGAGATGTGCTTGATCCCGGTCCGGATCGTGACGAGATCGTTCGTGATGCTCTTGTAGATGAGCAGGGGGATGATCAGGCCTATGGTGGCGGCGATGCTCACCGCCCACCAGGTGAACACCCGGATCTGCTCGCCCAGACCTTTGAGGAAGAAGATCTTCCGGTCTAGGGACTTCAGGGAAGAGCTGTTGACGGAACGCGCAAGCTTGATGAGCGCATCCATGTCCCGGCTGTTCTCCCTGAAGACGGCGTCGAGTGCTTCCGCCTCGGCCGGCGGGCTCTCGAGCTGGGCATGGTAACGCCGGAGATACTCCCCCCATACCTTGATGCCGTCGCGCACGGCGGCCATCTCTGTCTCGTCGGGGCACACGCCCTCCAGGCACAGGTACTCCCAGGCGCGCGTGATGTTCTCCTCGCGCTGGCCAATGAGCTCCTTGTACGACTCCTTCCTCAGGAGCAGGTATTGCTTGGAGGTTTCCTCGAGCGAGATCAGCTCATTGATGAGGTTCTCCGTGATCACCCGCTTGTGCTGGTCCAGGTAGTAGATGTCAGCGGTGACGTTGCCGATCCGGGAAGATACGTAAACCAGGAAGACGGCCAGCCCCAGGATGACGATGACGAACACCGCGTAGGCCGTCATGAGCTTCTCGAGGAGACCGCGGTTCTTCATGGTTGAGGATTATAGACTTCGAACCGATACAGGGGCAAGGGAGAGATTATGGCGGACATCCTGCTTTCAGCCCTCAGGGCTCACCAGGCCTTGCTCGAGGGGGCATCCGGAAACATCTCCAACATGAACACCAAAGGCTACACCCCCGTGCGCACCACCCTCTCCGAGGGCCCCGGTGGGGCCGTCCAGGCCCATACCGAAAGGGAGCCCGCACAGCCCCACACCGTTCCGGAAGGCTGCGAAACCTCGAACGTGGACCTGCCCCGTGAGATCTGCGACCTGATTCGTGCGCGCCGCGGCTTCGAGTCGGTACTGGCAGCCATCCGCGAGCGTGAGGAAATGTTCGACGAGCTCATGAGCACGCTGGCTCCCGACCGGGAATAACATCCCCCATCCCGCCCCCTCCTTTAAAGGCCCCCATTAAGATTAAACAACGATGAGCTTTCCTTCCGGGAAACAAAGCATACGGGAATGCATTTCTCCATTGTTTGGAAGGAGTTAGCCTTCATTCGAGGGGACGAAACCGTTGACACATTTGCAAAAGAATTGTAATAATATGCCATGCTCTGGACCTTCACCACGGCAGCCGGATCATATCTCTACATCGTATTCATGATCGTACCCGCAGTGATCGTGTCGCTCTTCAGCAAGAACGGCGACCTCGTCCATCTCATGGCCCGGTCCTGGGCGCGATTCTCACTCAAGTGCGCCCGGACGCAGGTGGAGCTCAGGGGCAGGGAGAACCTTCCCGGCGGGCCTGCGGTGTACATGGCCAACCATGCGAGCTTCTTCGACGTCTTCGCGATCCTGGGCTATCTGGATGTCCAGTTCCGCTGGGTGGTCAAGAAGGAGCTCTTCACCATCCCGCTCCTGGGCCTGGCCATGAGGCGGATCGGGTACATCATGATCGACCGCGCGAACCACGAGAGCGCCATGAGGAGCATGCAGCAGGCCGCGGAGAAGATTCGCGGAGGGATCTCCATCTTCATCTTCCCCGAGGGCACCCGGTCCCTCGACGGCACGATACGGTACCCCTTCAAGAAGGGCGGATTCCACCTCGCCATGCAGGCAAACGTGCCGATCGTGCCCATCACTGTGAAAGGCTCCCGCGAGGTGCTCCCCAAGCACGGAAAGCGGGTGCGCCCCGGGAAAATCACCCTGATTGCGGGCAGGCCCATCCACCCGTCAGGCCACAACGTCGAAACCCTCATGGAAGAGGTGTACAACTCGATAAAACTAGGCTATAGTTTATAGCCTATGATCACTGACATTCTCTACCGATGCCCTTCGTGCGGCGGCTTCGACTGGATGGACGGAGGCAGATGCATCCATTGCGGCGCACTGGTCAAGGAGCTCTCGCGAACGGAAATCTCGGTTGATTCCCAAAGACAAACCATCGGCCACTGGTACCGCAGGACCCTTGACTTCGACCTGCCCCCGGCCCGCAATGGCCTCATCATGCAAAGCGGCCCGGCAACCCTTTCCCGGGAAACAGTCGCAGGCGTCTACCAGGGCTTCGGCGGGGTGAAAGCTGTACGCTACACCCGCACACCCTGCGACGAAGGCTCCCTTTCCCTGAACACCGAGGGGCTGGTCTTCACCGGGCGCAGCCGGTGGCTCGAGATGCCCTTCAAGGACCTGCTCGGGCTCACCATCGAGTCCTACACCATCATTCTCACCAGCCGCGCGCACGGGATCCTCTTCATCGACTTCAGGAGCGAGCCGGGCAAGAAGTGGGAAGACTGCATCCGCAAGGCCCTCTCGGCCTTCTATGCTCCCCGGCTGATCCACGAATTCTACCCGCGGATCCGCTTCAACGACCAGCTCCGGGAACGCCCCGCGCGGGCTGAAGGCCGTCTCACCCTCAAGGTGCCCACCGCAGGCCAGGGCAGGAGCGAGTCCGCATGGCTGCTCCGCACGGTGAAGACCCTGGCCGGCCCGGCCGTCAGGGCCCTGTTCTCCGCAAACGTAAGCGGCCTGGAAAACATCCCCAAAACGGGCGCGGCCGTGCTTATGCCGAATCACACGTCCTTCCTGGATTCCATCATCCTGGGGGCCCTGCCCGGCCGCAACATCTGGTTCATGGCCAAGAACTCGGAGTACCGCAACCCCCTGCTCACCTGGGCGCTCCGGCAAGCCCGCTCGTTCCCGGTCAGGCGCTACGCCGTCGATGTCCAGGCGGTGCGCAACGCCATACGGATCGTTCAGCAGGGTCATATCCTGGGCATCTATCCCGAGGGCGAGCGGACCTGGGACAACACCCTGCTGCCCTTCCGCTCCGGGACCATGAGGCTGGTGCTGGCGCTCGGCAAGCCCGTCATCCCCGTGGGCATCACCGGCGCCTACGAGCTGATGCCCCGGTGGACCTCCTCCATCAAGCGCACCCGGATAGAGGTCCGGATCGGGGCACCCCTCATGCTCGACCATATTCCCATTCCCCGTCAGACACGTATGGATATCCTCGAGGCCGAGCGTGTCCTCAAAGAACACATCAGAGACCTTTCAGGAGAAAACCATTGAGCTTCGTACGCGTAATCCCCCTGGGGGGGGTGCGGGAATTCGGCCTCAACTCCACCGCCGTGGAGACGAGCAGCGGCTCGTTCATGGTGGATGCGGGCCTGATGTTCCCGAAGTACAACCCCACGGGCATCGATCAGATCATTCCGGACTTCACCTACATCAAGGAGAACCAGGAGGCCTTCCAGGGCATCGTGCTCACCCACGGCCACGAGGACCACATCGGCGCCCTGCCCTATCTCCTCAAGGACGCTCCCATCCCGGTCTTCAGCCATCCCTTCACCCTGGAGCTGGTCAAGAGGAAGCTCCGCGAGTTCGAGATGAACGGGCGGATCCGGCTCATCGAGGTCCATCCCGGAGAGAAGATCACCCTGGCGGGCACGGAGATCACCTTTATCGAGGTTCCCCACTCCACCCTGGGCTGCTACGCCCTGGGCATTGATACGCCCCGGGGCACCATCGTGCACTCCGGGGACTTCCGCAGGGTGCCGCCCGAGTACGGCACCTCCCTGAAGGATGTCCGGCTCTTCCTGTGCGAGAGCACCAATGCCGAGGTGGACCCCAGGGTGTCCGACGAGGAGATCGTCCGCAGCACGATCGGAGAAATCGTGCGCGATACCCGGGGAGCGGTGCTCGTCTCCACCTTCTCGAGCCACGTGGAGCGCATCCGCATGCTCTGCGAGCTGGCCGTGGAAAACGGCAGGAAGGTCTCCATCGTGGGCAGGAGCATCAACCAGATGGTGGATATCGCCACGGACCTGGGCGAGCTCGAGATCGACCCCCGGGACCTGGTCAGGCCCGAAGAGATCACGTCCATGGACCGCTCGAAGATCATGCTCGTCTGCACCGGCACGCAGGGCGAGGTGTTCTCGGTCCTGTCGCTCATTGCCCGGGGATGGCACAAGTTCAAGGCCAAGGAGGGCGACAGCGTGGTCATCTCCGCCCGGATCATCCCGGGCAACGAGCTCGCCATCACCCGGTGCATCGACAAGCTCATCGACTTCGGCGCCAGGGTCTACTATCCCGACGTGGCCCCGGTCCATGCGACCGGTCACGCGACCCAGCAGGAGCTGATCAAGGCGGTCTCGCTGCTCAATCCCCGGGCTATCATGCCCATCCACGGAGAGCTCAGGCACATGAAGGCCCTCTCCGAGATGATCGAGGCCATGCCCGGAGACACCCCGGAGGTCGTCCTGTCCAGGCCGGGACAGGTGTGGTCCGTCGAGGACGACGGCCTGCACATGACCGGAGAGGTCACCCGCGGCCGGTGCTTCGTGGACGGCGAGCTCACCGGCGACATCAGGGACGTGGTGCTCAGAGACCGCAGGCACATCTCCGAGGGCGGGCTCGTGGTCGCCTTCGTGGTGATCGACCCGGCAAAGCCAGATATCGTGCTCGGCCCGGACATCATGTGCAGGGGCGTGGTTCCGGCCAGCATGGAGCAGGAGATCGTGGGCGACATCCGCAGCCACGCCGCGAACGTCCTGGATACGTGCCTGGACCGGGAGATCAACGTCCAGGATCTCCAGAACCGCCTCAGGGAGGCCCTGGGGTCACGCCTCAAGTCCCATCTCGGCAAGAAGCCGATGATCATCCCGATCATCCTGGAGATATAGGAGGAGATTTTGTCGGATCTGCTCGCGGCTTTCATTCTCGGCACAGTGCAGGGCCTCACCGAGTTCCTTCCGGTCTCCAGTTCCGGCCACCTGGTGCTGACCCAGGGGTTCTTCGGCGGGCGGTGGCTCGGCGACATCCTCTTCAACGTGTCCGTGCACCTGGGCACCCTGGTCGCCGTGGTGATCTACTTCCACCGCGACCTCCTGAAGCTGGTCAGGGGCGTCCTCCCGGGCAGCTTTCAGCGCGACCAGGCATGGGTGCTCCTGTGCATCCTCGTCACCACGGCCGTGACCGGGGCCGTCGGCCTCCTGTTCCGGGAGCGCTTCGAGGCCATGTTCTCGATGCCTTCCCTGGTGGCCCTGATGCTCATCGTCACTGGCTTTCTCACCTTCGCCACCGACCGCCTGGGCAATTCTGGCAGGCCCTACGGGAAGGTGCGGATCACGGACGCGGCGGCCATCGGCCTGTTCCAGGCCTTTGCCATCACCCCGGGCATCTCGCGTTCCGGGTCCACCATCTTCGCCGGGGTGCTCACCGGGATGGACCGCTCCTGGGCCGCGAGCTACTCGTTCATCGCATCGATACCGGCCATTCTCGGGGCGGCCGTCCTGGAATGGGGGGGCGAGATCCGTCCCATTGAGCCCGAGCACCTCATCGGCGCCCTGGCCTCGTGCATCGTGGGTTTGATTTCTCTGAAATTTTTGGTATGGACGTTACGGAGACACAGCTTTTTCATCTTCTCCATATACTGCTGGGCGATCGGAACGCTGTACCTGGCGGCAGGTCTCCTGGGAGAATCCTGAGATGGCAAAGAAGAACTCCGGCAAAGAGATGAGCTTCCCCTTCCCCGTGGTCGGGGTGTTCATGATCTTTATCGCGGTCTTCATCCTTTTCGCGCTCGTGTCCTACAGCCCGTCCGACCCCGGCTTCTCCTACTCAGGAGACAAGGCCGAGATCGAAAACTGGATGGGCGTCATCGGCTCGTACCTCGCTGACGGGCTGTTCATCGCCTTCGGGATCGCCGCCTTCATCCTCCCGTTCTTTCTCGTGGAATACGGCGTGGGCTTCCTGAGGCGGCGGGAGTTCACCCGCTGGACCAAGCCTCTGAGCAGCGGCATACTCTTCTTCGTCTCGTTGGGCCTGCTGGAGATCGTCCGCCTGAACACCGCCCTGCTGGCCGACACCACCAGGG
>JBASVF010000098.1:0-37127 GCA_049275795.1 Desulfomonilia bacterium | reverse complement strand
GGCGGACGAGGTCCGCATGCGCAAGTACTGGGACCTCGTCGTGAACCCGGAAAGGGGCAGGCCCAAGAGGTACTACATCGACGGGTTCCTGGGCCTGCTCGAGGAGGCCGTGGGCATGCACCTGGTGAGCGACGTTCCCCTGGGTGCGTTCCTGAGCGGGGGTGTCGACTCGAGCGCGATCGTGGCCATGATGGCAAGGACGAGCAGGGAGAAGGTAAATACCTTCACCATCGGCTTCGGGGGCGAGGTGGGAGGATACCTCGACGAGCGGAGATACGCGGTCATGGTGGCCGAGCGCTGCCGCACGAACCATTGCGAGTACGAGGTGCGACCGGACCCGGAGGGGCTCGTGGAGAAGATCGTAAGCTCTTTCGACGAGCCATTTGCCGACGACTCGACCATACCCACCTACTTCGTCTGCAGGCAGGCCAGGCGACACGTAGCCGTTGCGCTCTCCGGCCTGGGTGGGGACGAGGCCATGGGGGGCTACGAGCGCTACGTGGGCTTTCTGCTCAGGGGATGGTACACGCGCCTGCCGGCCCTTTTCCGGGAAAAGCTCATCCGCAGACTGGTAGATGTGCTGCCGGAGCGCTCGGACGGGCATTACACGGTAAACCACATGAAGCGCTTCATCCGGTTCGCCTCGTCGAGCCCGGATATGGCCTACTACGGATTCCTCACTACCATGAACCCGAACATCGGCGAATCGCTGTTCACGGCCGGCAGGGGCTATGACCGCTACCGGGAGCTCTGCAGACATCTCATCCTCGACCACTTCAACAATCCTGATATCGAAGGCCCGCCTGATGCCATGGAGCGGGTGTTCTACTGCGACGCCAAGACCTACCTGCCGGATGACATCCTGTGCGTTACCGACCGGCTGAGCATGCACCATTCGCTGGAGGCGAGGGTGCCGTTTCTCGACCACCGGCTCTTCGAATTCTGCGCCCGGATCCCTGTGGAGCTCAAGATGAAGTGGCTCCGCAAGAAGCACCTGTTCCGGAAGGCTGTGAGGGGCCTGCTGCCTCACGAGGTCCTGGACCACCGCAAGCAGGGGTTCGTGGGCCCCATGACCCAGTGGCTCAAAAGGGACTTGAGGCCCTACACCGAGGCGGTCCTCAGCGAGAAGAGCCTTCGCAGGCACGGCCTGCTGCACTACCCGACGGTGCGCCGGGCGCTCGACGAGCATTACTCGGGCAGGGAGATCCACGACACCCTGATCTGGTCGCTGCTCATCTTCCAGGCCTGGTACGGGATGTATATCGAGAGGAGCGCGGCCTTGGAGCAGGCCCCGGGCAAGCGAAAGGCTCCACTGTCCGTATGAGTTGTCCATCCGGCTTTGCTTTTCCTTGCTGCTGAACATGAGGTGAAGATCTCTGATGCTCAGTTGAATCGATTCCTGCGGTGGTCTCTTGGGGGGCGATTACCCAAACCCTGGAGGCGTTATGGATCTCATGCGAAGAACCTCTCTTTCATTCACGTTGTTGCTCCTGTACTCCTATGTGATATATCCGGCGGTCCTGTTCGTCCTGAGCAGGGTGTACCGTAAGCCGTGGCGGCAAAAGGACTTCGAACCCCATGTAACGGTCGTCATCTCCGCGTACAACGAGGAGGGGGTTATCGTGGAGAAGGTGCTCAACACCCTGGACCTCGACTACCCCCAGAACAAGCTCAAGGTCGTGGTGGCCTCGGACGGCTCGACCGACGCCACCGACGAGCTGGTATCGAGCATATCCGACAGGCGCGTGAAGCTCGTCCGCTTTCCGCGTCGCATCGGCAAGACCGCCTGCCTGAACCGGATCGTGCCCAGGTCCAAGGGCGAGATCGTGGTGTTCACGGATGCGAACTCGATCCTGCCCCGCGGCGTGATCCGAAGCATCGTGAGGAACTTCGCCGACCCCGGGGTAGGGCTGGTGACCGGCTGGACCAGGTACCGCAGCCTGTCGGGCGGCGAGGCTCCGGCCGGGAGCTACGCTCGGTTCGAGAAGGCCCTGAAGCTCATGGAGAGCGCGAGCGGTTCCTGCGTGGGGGCTGACGGCGCCATCTTCGCGATCAGGAAATCGCTGTACAGGCAGCTCAAAGACGACGACATCAACGATTTCGTCATCCCGCTCGATATCGTCAGGCAGGAGCTGCGGGTGGTGCTCGACCCCGAGGTATTCTGCATCGAGGATGCCGCCGGGGCGGCAGAGGACGAGTTCCGCAGGCAGATCAGGATCACCACCAGGACGCTCAATGCCATCCGCCGCAACCGGGAGATGCTCAACCCGTTACGCTATGGGCTCTTCTCGTTCTTTCTCGTCTCGCACAAGGTGCTGAGGTTCATGTGCCCCTACTTCTTCGCGGCCATGTATGCCGCAAACCTGTCCCTGGCAGGCGGCAAGGGCCTGCTGCCGAAGGCCGTGCTCCTGTGCCAGAGCCTGTTCCTGGCAGGCGCTCTTTCGGGAGTTGCTGGAAGGTCTGAACACCCGGCTGTGGTGCTCTGCAGGACGCTCTTCGTCACCCTTGCGGCCCAGGGTGTTGCCTGGGTCCGCTTGCTTGCGGGCTACTCCGACACCACCTGGCTGCCCGCCCGGCAGGACCGGGTGCCGCGGATCGAGCCGTTTGCGGTACCGGAAGCGGCAAGGGGGCAGGCGGAGGTGGTCCCAGGAGGCTTGTACCGGCCGGGTGCGGCGAATCCCCGAGCGGTATCGGAGCTGTCGGGCTGAACAATCCTGCTGTCCGGGCATGAAAAAAAGGCGGGGTGCTTGCCACCCCGCCTTTTTTCGTTCCAGGAAGTTCGTGCTAGCGGCTCTTCCTCGCCCTGAATCCGGCAAGGCCGACCAGCCCTGAACCCAGGAGCAGCAGGGTGGCGGGCTCGGGCACCGGGGCCGGGTTCTTTACCAGGAGGTTCTGCGCGTAGGGTGAGAGCATCGCAATCTGGTAGTCATACCCGGTGTAGAAGTTCTCTCCCAGGTCTGAGAGGTATTGATTGAGGTACCAGCCGACCGTGCCTTTTGCCGTGCTCCCGAGGTAGGTGAACCGGCCGTCGCTGTATTCCACACTCCAGATCGCCAGCTGCAGGGCAGCGTTTTCGATGGCCGACCTGCCGCTGTACCTGTCCATCAGCCATGCCGCCTGTGCGCCGTTATTGATGTAGCTCACGGGGTTGAAGGTTACGTCGGTGAACCCTGTGCCGATGTAGGTTTCACTGAACAGGTCGACGCAGTAGCCGGCGGTCTGAACACCGTCGATGGTGATCTGGAACTCTCCAGCGTAGACATTATAGATGGTGTTGCCGAGGCTGAATTTCACCTGCGTCCAGCTGTTGAGGTTGTCGATCGTGATGGTGGCTGCGCCCGCCGTGGCCGAGAGCCCGAGGACCAGGAAAAACACTATCGTTGCCAGCAGATTCTTTTTCATTGCCGCTCCTTGCCTTGATGTTCTGTTGTGACCCGATGTAATGCATCAACCTTGCCATGCGACAAACAGCAAATAATAACAATGGCATAGAAGGCGATCTATGAGGTTGGGACAAGATTTAGTAAATATTCTCGACAGTTGTGAGGCTGAAGCAGCGGCCCTGAGAAGCCCTGATCGACGTGGACCAGGACAGACTTCCGGGGATCAGGGAAAATAAAATTATATATCAAATAGTTATGTTAACAACCTCGGCCCTTCCTGCTGCAGGAGGTCCGGTGCCGGTCTCTTGGGGGGTGTCGATGGAGTTGACGGCGCCTTTCTTGGGGTGAGGCCGGGCCCGGCAACGGGGGCGTTCGAAGCTCGTTGCCGGGCTGTTCGTCCGGGCTTTTCAGTCCTTGGCGCCGGAGTTCCTGCCGATGCCGAAGTATACGAAGCCCCTCGACTCGAGGTCCGCCGTGTTCAGGATGTTCCTGCCGTCGAAGACCACGGGCCTTCTCATGAGCTCTTTCATCCGGTCGAAGTCCGGGCTCTTGAAAAGGTTCCATTCCGTGATAACGGCAAGGCTGTCGGCGCCCTCGAGCACCTCGTAGTTGTCGCCGGCATAAAACACCTTGTCGCCCAGCACGGCGCGGGCGTTGTTCATGCCCACCGGGTCGAAGACCCGCACCTTCATGCCCTGCTCGAGGAGCAGGCCGATGATGTCCAGAGCAGGGGCCTCGCGGATATCGTCGGTCTTGGGCTTGAAGGTCAGGCCCCACACCGCGATCGTGATCTGCGAGAGATCAGCCTTGAGCTTGAGGTAGTAGTCGATGATCTTCCGGGCGAAGTAGCTCTTCTGGCGCTGGTTTGCCTTGTCGGTGGCCCGGCAGATCTCGAGCGTGTGGCCCAGGCTCTCGGCCGTGTGGATGAGTGCCCGCACGTCCTTGGGGAAGCACGAGCCGCCGTATCCCGGGCCTGCCAGCAGGAAGCGGGGGCCGATGCGCGAGTCGGTGCCCATGCCCTCTCTCACCTGCGAGATGTCTGCGCCCACCTTGTCGCACAGGATTGCCAGCTCGTTCATGAAGGTGACCTTGGCAGCCAGGAAGGCGTTCGACGCGTACTTGGTGAGCTCTGCGCTGCGGATGTCCATGATGAGGATGGGGTTGTTGGTCGTGCGCACGAAGGGGTCGTAGAGCTCGCGGAAGAGCGCTGCCGTGCGCACGTTGTCAGTGCCCACGATGACGCGCTCGGGGCGCATGAAGTCCTGCAGGGCGTTGCCTTCCTTGAGGAACTCGGGGTTCGAGACCACGTCGAACTCCAGGCTGCCCAGTCCCCGCTTGTCGAGCTCCTCCTGGACCGCCTCGCGCACCTTGTCCGCGGTGCCCACCGGCACGGTGGACTTGTCCACGATGATCTTGTAGCCCTCCATGATCGAGCCGATCTGGCGGGCCACCTGGAGCACGGAGCGAAGGTCGGCCGAGCCGTCCTTGTCCTGCGGGGTGCCCACCGCGATGAAGCAGATCTGGCACGCGCCCACGCCCGCGCCGAGGTCGGTGGTGAAGGACAGGCGGCCGCCCTCTACGTTACGGTCGATGACCTCCTTGAGCCCAGGCTCGTAGATGGGCACCACGCCCTCGTTCAGCAGGCGGATCTTCTCAGTGTTCTCGTCGACGCAGATCACGTCGTTGCCCATCTCGGCAAAGCACGCCCCAGTCACCAGCCCGACATAACCCGTTCCAATCATGCAGATCTTCATGCACCACCTCGTGAGTTTTAAAGGGTTCAGCCTGGTTCGCATTCCAGAACCCGGCATCCCGGCGCAGGAAATCAAGGCCGGGCCCGCAGGCCCTGGAGATGTGCGACGCCAGGATCGCAGGCCCGTCCCAGCCTGCGACCCATATAAAAGGGAAACTAGCCGGAAGCCGCCGGCGAATCAAGGGCCTTGTTTCGCGCCCTCTGCCCGGCCCTGTGCATGCGGGCGTATTCCACCATCCGGCTGAAGGCGTACAGCGCCCGTTCCGGGGTAGGGTAGGTAGGGACACCGAGCGGGAGAAAACCCTCGTGGATGTGCGCCATCTCCTTTTTCGTGCCGCCGTAATAGCTGACGAACACCGGCTTGTCAGGGTACGCGCGGATGATCCCGGCAAAGGCCTCGTTGATGTCGAAGATCGACTCGGGCATGAGCACGAAGATCATCAGGAGCGCGTCGATGTCCTTCTGCGCGAGCATGCTCGCGGCGATGTGGCTCATGGTCTTCTTCGATCCGTGCTGCTCCACGGCAGACCAGATATCCACCGGGTTTCTCACCGGGGCCCAGGCAGGCACTACCTCGCGGAGCTTCCTGAGGGTGGATGGCTTCAGGGCCGGCAGCTCGATGCCCAGTTCCTCGGCAGCGTCGGTGGTCACCACGCATCCCATGCCCGTGATCGAGAGCGCGGCCAGGCAGTTGCCGCGGGGCAGGGGCAGTGTCTCGAAGGCCGAGAGCGTATCGAAGAACGCCTCGGAGTCGTGCACCCGCACCAGCCCGGTTCTGCGGCAAACGGCCTCGAACACGGTGTCCGAGCCTGCCAGCGAGCCGGTATGGGAGGCGATCGCCGCGGCCCCGGCCTCGCTCCTGCCCGATTTCACCACGACGACGGGCTTCTTCGAGCAGGCACGGGCCGCTGCACGGATGAAGCGCTCGCCGTCCGAGATCCCCTCGAGGTACATGCCGATCGTGGTCGTCTGGGGATCGTCGGCAAGGTACTCCAGGAGGTCGCTCTCGTTGACGTCCGCCTTGTTGCCGATGCAGGCGATCTTGGCGATCCCGAAAGGCTGGTGGTCCGCGATCCACCTGCCCCAGCCGGATGAGAACACCCCGGACTGTCCGATCAGCGAAACCCCGCCCGTACGGATCTGTTCGAGCCCCACGATCGAGGTGGCCAGGCCCGAGACGGGATTGATGGTGCCGATGCTGTTGGGCCCCATGAGCCTCATCCCGGCCTTACGGGACATCGCGGCCAGCTCGTTCTGCTCGGCCAGGCCGGATTCACCCGCGTCGGAGTAGCCCCCCGTGCTCAGGATGACGCTTTTTACCCCCTTGGCCGCGCAGTCGGCAATGGCGCCGGGCACACCCGACTTGGGAATCACGACCATGGCGAGGTCCACCGGCCCGGGCACATCGGTCACCTTTGGATAGGCCTTCATCCCGAGAATCTCGCCGGCAGAGGGATTGATGGGGTGGATCGTTCCCTGGTATCCGGCCTTGAGCAGGTTTCTGAGGATGATGTTGCCCCCCTTGCCCGGGCTCTTCGATGCCCCGATCAGGGCAAAGGAGCCGGGGTTGAAGAACGGGTCGATGGTCTCCGATGAGAAAGCCCTGATCTTGCGGGCCCTCCGCTTTCCCGTGCACCTGATGAGCGCGTCCACGGCGAGCGCGCCGTCAGGAAGGGCGATCATCGGGTTGATGTCGATCTCGAGGATGTCCGGGCGCCCGGCGATGAGCTTCGAGAGGGCGCGTATCGCCCTGGCGAGCGTGTCGATGTCAACGGGCGGGCTCGACCGATAGCCGCGCAGGAGAGCGGCCCCCTTGAGCCGCATGAGCATGTCGCGGGCCGTCTTGAGGCCTACCGGAGCGATCTCGGTGACCGAGTCGCGGAAGATCTCGGTAAAGATTCCCCCGATGCCGGCCAGCACCACGGGCCCGAAGACCGGGTCCCGCCTGGAGCCCAGGATGATCTCCACGCCTGGGGCCGCCATCTTCTGCACGAGGAGGCCCGGGTTGACGTCCCGGAAGCGCTCCAGGATATCGCGTGCCGCCTCGTACAGCGAATTCTCATCAGCGATGCCGAGCACCACCCCCCGCAGGTCGGTCTTGTGGAGCACCTTCTCAGAGCATACCTTGAGCGCGACCGGGAACCCGAGCCTGAGGGCCGCCTCCCTGGCCTCTTCGGCGTCACGGGCAAGTTCCTGGTCCACCACCGGAATCCCCCACTCCTTGAGCAGGAGAGCACCCTCGTACTCGTTCAATGCATAGACGTCCTGTGCCTTCAACGATGCCTCCCATCATGAAATTCAATACTATCGGTTACATAGCAGAAGGTTGACCTGAAGGTCAAACTCATTACCGGTGAAATCGGGCGGATACGGCCTGCATCTGCCGGGATGAACCGGGAGGGCCTGGGGGCAGGGAAGGGGAGGCTACAGTAACCGTGTACGGGCGGGCTCGCGCGTATGGGTGCCGTACGGGTGTCTCTGATTATCGTGCTTTTTCTGACCGGCAGGCCTGCAACGTACACCGCTGATCACGATCGCCCCTGGGGAGCCGCCGCCCCCCGGCAGGCTAATGCGCACGGACATCGCAAAGGCCGGTCCAGGGAACCGGATGTGTGGATAGATGATCTGGAGCTGCCCGCTCCATGGGCAATGAAAGGACACCGTGCAGAGGAGGCCGGCGGCTGCATCGCGCCCCTTGCCGCCTCGATCCGCCCGGCTTCTAACAGCAATGCCGAGACTTAGACTTGCAGCTTCTTGGTGAAGCGGATGCCCGTATCGAGGTAGCCGATGTGCCGGTAGAACTCGTGAGATTCCTTGCGAAAGCTGCTGCTGGTGAGAACAACCAGCGAGGCCCCATGGTTTGCCAGCGAGGATTCGACCTTTTCCATCAGCATCTTCCCGATACCGCGGCCGCGCCACTTCTCGTCAACCACTAGGGCTGTCAGTCTTCCGTATTTTCCCGTGAATTCGAGAGAGTAGCCGATGTACGCGCAGATGAGACCCACGATTTCGCTGCCGACCTCCGCGACGAAGACCAGGTATTCCTGCTTCGAGGACAGGGTCCTGATCCTCCCCGCCATCTCCTCGGCCGTGGCGGGGTACCCCAGCTGCGAGAAGAGCGAGGAAACGGCAGGTGCGTCCCCGGCATGTGCTTTTCGAATGGTACAACCCTTTACCGCTGTCATCGTGCACTGTCTGATCGGTGGCTTCCATAATGAATAATGAAAGCAGGACGGGGTAAATCAATCGAGGTCGGTGGGGTGGGGCTGCTGGCAGGATGGCTACAACGCTATGAAAACACTGATCAATAAAAAAACAGGCAATCCGGGGAATCCACTCTTGCCCGCGGTTCGACCCCGGCAGGTTTCAAGGCTGGTTCCAAAGGCGTGCAAAGATTTATCCAGGCGGTTGACAGCTCCTTCCAGTTGGAGCAAGGTGGCGCTTGAGCTCACGGTGCAAGCATCAGGATGTGCCCGCGGGAGAGGCGCACCTCGATCTTCGCGGCAGGCAGAACCTGCTTGCCGGCCGGCTCCGGAGAGCCAGGAAGCGGAACCCCGCACATGCCGCCTGTCGCATCGTAAGCCTGGCCAGGCGCAGGCCCATGATCCATGCATCGGGCGAGGAGGTCCGTCCAGGAGCCTTCGCGCTTCAGGAGGGCGGGGTTGCACCGCGATCGGGCCACGCATACACCGGGCAGAAAGAAGACAACATGACAACTCGAGCACCCGCAGCCATCTGGACCAGGAATTTCACCTCGCTGTGCTTTGCAAACCTCCTGTTTTTCATGAGCACGCACATGATCACGCCCACCCTTCCGCTGTACCTGCAGCAGATCGGCGGGGGCAGCCGGGACGTGGGGTACGTGATGGGGGCCTACACGATCGGCGCCCTGGTTACGCGTCCCATTGCCGGGAAGCTCCTCGACAGCATGGGCCGCAAGAAGATCGTACTGGCAGCCCTCCTGGCGGCTGCGGTCATCTCCGTCTTTTACCGGTATGCCACCCACGAGGGCATGATGCTGGTGATCCGCGGGCTGCACGGCGTGGCGTTCGGCGTGGTCGGAACGGCCTTGAGAACCATTGCGGCCGATCTGCTCCCGACCGAGCGCTTCAGCGAGGGCATGGGGTACTTCGGAGTCATGGCCTCGCTCTCCATGGCGATCACCCCCATGGTTGGCTTCTGGCTGGTGACCGCGGCAGGCTTCCCTGTGCTGTTCAACGCAGTGGTCCTGGCGACCCTGCTCGCCTTCGGCCTGAGCCTCGCGGTACAGAGCACCGACCACCTCATCGCAAAGCGCGATCCTCCCCTCAAACCCGCCTGGTCGGGATTCCTGGAGAAAAGGGCCCTGCCTGCGGCAGGGATCATGTTCTTCGTCAACGTCATCTACGGGGCCGTGCTCTCGTATGTGGCGCTGTTCGCAGCCGAGCAGGGCGTGGCAAACATCGGCCCGTTCTTCACGGCCATTGCCTTGACCATGCTGGTCACCCGGGTCTACTCGGGAAGGCTGGCCGACAGGGGAGGAACGAACAAGATCCTGATCGTCGCCCACATCGCCATGCTCATGGGTATCACGGCCCTGGGGCTTTCCACCAAGGCCATGCATTTCACGGTGGCAGGAGGTTTCCTGGGCCTGGGGTTGGGCTTCTGCATCCCCACACTGCAGGCCATGGCCGTGCGGGGAGTGCCGGCCAAAAGGCGAGGTGCAGCCACCGGGACCTTCTTCATTGCCTTGGACCTGGGCATCGGCCTGGGAACGATCCTCTGGGGCTTCGTCGCGGAGCTCATCGGCTACCGGGGCATGTTCTTCGCAACGCTCGTTTCCCTGGCTTTTGCGGCGGTGCTCACCTATGCCTCGAGGGGTACTCGCTCACATGACTTCTCGATTGATCATACCCGCCTCGCCGCGGATCCCGGGGCGGGCGAGCCCGCACCCCGCAGGCTCGAGCAGGGGTGAGCGGGCCGCCGGGGCCCGCCCCTCCAAGCATGCCTGCCTGCAGACGGGCCGTCGGCCTCGAGCGGGAAACCCCATGCCGGGGACACCGGCGTGAAAGGCCGGCGTCATCCCTCCCATGAGCTCCCCTCGTGGTGCAGGATGCCGAGGTCCCGGGTGAGGCTCTCCATGCAGTGAAGCGCCCGGGCGCTTGCCCGGCTGAGGCACGTCAGCTCCCGGGTTCCGAACTCTGGAGGAGGATCGCACCGGGCAGGAGCGGATGTCTTCCGCAAGGCCGATGAGTATTGACACCAGCACACCTAATATGATGGTGTAGTATTGTTCCATCGTGTTCCTGCGGCACGAGAGAACAATACACCCGAGAGGAAACCGAGCACCATGAAGATATTCGCAGCCTTCGATGACACCGACAACATCGACTCCGACTTCGGGACCGGGAAACTGACCCGCTGGTTCGAAAACGAGCTTCCCAAGGGATGCTCCCTGTGGGGCGTGGTGCGGCACCAGCTGCCCGTCCTCAAGGAGATCCCGTACACCTCGCACAACTCTTCCGCGTGTGCCGTCATCGAGGTCCCGGACCGCACGATTCTCTCCGAGATCGTATCCCGGGCCGTGGACCACGTGGTGAAGCATGCAGCGCCCGGGAGCGATCCCGGGGTGTGCGTGGCATGCGAAGACGATCCGGCTATAGCCCGGCTCATCGACTTCGGCCTCAGGTGCTCGCAGCGGGTGGTGACCCAGAAGGAGGCGATGGAAGCCTGCCGCGGGATCCATCTCTCTGGGCACGGCGGAACCAACGACGGCATCATCGGTGCGGCCGCCGCGGCAGGCCTGTGCGCATACGGAAGGAGCGGCCGGTTCATCGAGTACGGCAGGCTGCGTGACATTCCTTCGGTGGTGAGCGTCTCCGAGCTGGAGGCAAAAGGCATCATGGTGATCTCGGTAGACAGGGACGCCACGGCGTTGGGGCCTCACGACATGATCGATACCCAGGGATGGCTCAGGCCAAGGCTGTGGGACGGCGGAGCCCTGCTGCCGGTCCGCAGGAACGACGGGCAGGGATGGAAACCCCTCCTGGCCGGAAAAAACAGGAAGAAGGAGAATTAGCCATGTCAGGAGTGATTTTTTACCGTCAACGCAGAAAGGTGGACGAGGGCGAGAAGAAGCCCCGGTACCACCTGGTAGCCTCGTCGGGCGCCGACCTGAAGGTTCATGCCAGGCACGTTCGCAAGAGCGAGCTTGAGCAGATGGCCCAGAAGACAGGCGCCGAGCTCGTAGAGCTCACTGGAGGCGAAAAGAAGATGAAGTAACCGGCTCGATCTGTTCGAGCTTCGATAAATCAGGCCCCCGCTTGGGTACGGACCTAGCGGGGGCTTTTTTATTGTCGGGGTATGAGCCCGGGTGGCCCGCACCTCCCCCCGGACCGGGATGAATTTCCCGGCCGGATGGCAAGAGGTCCAAGACCAA
Organism: Desulfomonilia bacterium; assembly: GCA_049275795.1. GTDB lineage: Bacteria > Desulfobacterota > Desulfomonilia > UBA1062 > UBA1062 > Phosphitivorax. Next base: position 25,573 of record JBASVF010000098.1, on the reverse strand, counting down.
CCGCCCGTTATGTGATCGTTTGACTTGGCAGCCATGGAGATTATATGAATCAATGGAGCCTCTTAACATCCCCGTGCTTCTGTAAACGCGGCTCACAAACCCGTAACACGGTGATCCAAGGAGGCATGACATGGCAGGCAAGATCTTTTTCAGGGAACGTCTGAAGGTGAAAGAGGACGAAAAGAAGCCTCGATTCATCCTGGTAGCGGTGGCAGGGGTCGACCTGCGCATCTTCGCCAAGCACCTCCGGAAGAGCGAGCTCGAGCACATCGCCTCCGAACTCGGGGCGGAGCTGATCCAGCTCAGGCAGGGCGAAAAGAAGGATGAAGATGTAGAAGTCTAGGCTGCCGCGGAATTCCGCACGACCAATGAATCGCATGGAAAGCAAGCCTTGAACCCGGGTCCGCCGCAGGCGGCGGGGGAAGGTCACATATCTTCCCAGGCTCTCGAAGCAGCGGACCGGGAAGGAGGATTCCAAAGGAGAGCATATGGCGCTCATACGAGAGAAGGACAGCAAGAGGCTGCACATCAAGAGCAGGCTCATGGGCGAGAGCCTGGTGAGCAAGGACCTGCTTGAAGAGATGAGGCTGGCTCCCCAGACCCGGCTCTTCCCCGATGTGAATATCCTCAAGATCGGCGGCCAGTCCATCTGCGACCGGGGCACCAAGGCCCTGCCCGCCATCGTGAAGGAGATCGCCGTCAACAAGGAGGAGCACAAGCTCCTCCTCACCACCGGCGGCGGTACGAGGAGCCGGCACGTCTACACCATCGGGCTCGAGCTCGGCATGCCCACCGGCATCATCGCCAAATTCGGCAGCACCATCTCCGAGCAGAACGCCCTGCTGCTGGCGACCCTGCTTTCTCCCTGGGGCGGGGTGAAGATCGGGCACGACGACGTGGTAAAGCTGCACACCTACTTCAACACGGGCTGCATTCCCATCATGCATGGCATGCCTCCCTACGACTACTTCGCCATGCCGGTCAAGGGGCGTATCCCATTGCACCGCACCGACGTGGGCACGATCATTCTGGCCGACCTGATCGGCGCGAAGTCGTGCATCTTCGTCAAGGACGAGAAGGGCCTCTACACCGACGACCCGAAGAAGAACCCGGACGCCTCGTTCATCGACGAGATCGGGGCCCGCGAGCTCATGGAGCGCGACCTGGTCGATATGATCATCGAGCGGCCCTGCATCGAGATCCTCCAGTTGAGCGAGGTGATCGACCGCATCCAGATCGTCAACGGGCTGGAAGAGGGCAACATCACCCGCGCCTTGGCCGGCGAGCACGTCGGCACCATCATCCACAAGGAGTGAGGGACTCAAGGGCCTCGCGACGCGTAAGGTACCGGGCGCTTGACCCTTCGGCCGCCGATGCCCGCCGTTATGACGCCGGTTCGACCCGGCACGGCACGTACCGGTGCAGCGGGGTCGCAGCGAACCTGTCGCGGTGCGTGTTCTTGGTGAGGCGGTTTACGTTCACCCCGTAGATCTTGCCCTGGTACACGAGCCCGAACCCGTGCGGGATGATTACCTGGCCCTTGCGCGCCCTCTCGGTCACCTCGAGCTCGATCGTTGCCTCGCCCGCCTCGGTGATGACCCGCACCAGCTGGCCGTCCGAAAGGCCGAGATCTTCCGCGTCCGATGGGTTCATGGCGAGCGTGCATGCCCTGCGGCCGTCGTTCCAGGATGGGTCGCGCATGAGGGTGTTGGCGTTCGTGCTCATGTGCCGCCCCGCGTTCAGGATGAGCGGGTAGTCGGGGTCGGGCGCGAGCGCGAGCTCCTCTGAGCGGGCGTCGATGCTCTTCACCCACTGCTCCATCTCCGGGATGCAGAGGTTCACCCTCCCGTCTTTCGTGCGGAGCTTTCCGAAGTTGTCGTCCTTGTCGCACCGCCCGATGATGAGCCCCTCGGGGTGATCGCAGATGGCTTTAAAGAGCTGCTCGCCGAGGTCCGGTCCCGGCGTGAACCCCGCCCGCTCTGCATCCCTGCGGAAATCTCCGGGCGCCACCTGGAGCAGGCCCCACAGGGCCGCAAGGTTGGCCGAGTCCATCTTCTCTCCGAGGGTCTTGGCGAGGATGAAGGGCATGTTCTTGAGGGCCGACGGCTCCTGGGCCGCAAAGGTCATCAGCTCCATCCCGAAGGCCGCGCGGTCGGTGAAGGCGGCCCTGTGGAGCGTCTCGGGGATCCGGGGAATGATCCCCAGCTTCTCCGCGATGAGGGTCATGATCTGGCTCACCTCCAGCGGTTCGCCTGCCGGCTCCACGATGGGGCGGCGCATCTGGAAGTAGATATCGGGGAAGGTCCAGGGAAAGAAGGTGCCGTCCCATGACTCGTACCCCGAGCGCGCCGGCAGCACGTAGTGCGAGAGCGCCGCGGTCTCGGTCATGGCAAGCTCACAGGTGACCAGGAGGTCGAGCTTTCCGAACGCCTCCTCGTAGGCTGCGGTGTCCGCATAGGAGCGGAGCGGGTTCGACTGGCTGCACAGGACCGCCCTGATCCTTTCAGGGTGGCCGCTCAGGATCTCCTCGGGCAGAACGTTGGGCGGGAAGACCCCCATGAGGGCCGGGAAGCCGGTTGAAACGGTGCGCCAGGTCCTGGGATCGCGCTCGTCCGTATGGGCGCCGAGCGGCATGAGCCGGCCGGGGATGACGTTGCCGCCGGGCGTGCAGATCCGCCCGCAGATGCCGGCAAGCACCAGGTACAGGTAGCTCGCGGCCGTGCTGTGGCGGTTCATGTACACGCCCAGGTCGGGGTGCATGCACCACGAGCGACGCCCGAGTTCGCGGCACACCTCTTTGACCATGCCGTAATCAAGGCCGCACACCCGTATCGCTTCCGCAACGTCGAAGCCTTCGAACCAGGGTTCGATCTCGTCGAACCCGGCGGCGTGCTGCTCGATGTACTCACGGTCATGCCATCCTTCCTTAAGTATGATGGCGATCATGGCCCGTGCCAGGAGCGCGTCGGTCCCGGGCCTGAGCGGCAGGTGGATGTCGGCGATGGCGGCCGTTTCGGACTTGCGCGGGTCGATGACAACGAGCAGCTTGTCCGGGTCTCTAGCGATCTCCTTGAGCACGATCGGAGCCCTGGGCATCTGGTGCGATTGCATGCCGTTCCAGCCTATGGCCAGGAGCATGTCCGTCCTCTCCTCGTCCGGGATGGTGAAGAGGTACTGCTTGCCCGTAACCCGTCCGAACGCCCAGAAGATGCCGGTGAGCTCCTGCCCGAGGGCGCTGTAGTGGTATCGCGAGCCCATGGCGCGCAGCAGCCGCACCCCGAAGGCGGCCTCGAAATGGCAGCCCTGTCCGCCTCCACCCATGTAGGCGAAGGACTTGGGGCCGTAAGCCTCCACGATCGAGGCGAGCTTCTCGGCTATCTCGGTTGCAGCCTGGTCCCAGGATATCCGCTCGAAGGATCCCCCCACTTTCTTGAGCGGGGTTGTAAGCCGATCGGCGTGGTGCTGGTAGAAGGCCACGTGCATGCCCTTGCGGCAGATATAGCCCCTGCTCCTGGGATTGTCACGGTCCCCCCTGACCTTGACGATGCGGTTGTCCTCGACCAGGACCTCCAGGCCGCAGTTCTGCGCGCAGAGCACGCACCCGGTCTTGTGCCACTGCCCCATAGCTCTCTCCCTCCTTTGAACGGTTTGCCCGTTCATTATTGCGATCCCGGCTTCTTATGCCGGGAAGAATCTAACCCGCCCGGTACGGGCGCTGCATCCGCCCGTGCCGGGAGCCGTGCTGCGTACACCCCGGCCCAGGCCGTCTTTGCCCCTCAAGATCTGAACAGCGTGGAAAGGAGCATCTTCTTGCAATTCAGGAGCGGCTCGGCGCTCCTGGCCAGCTTCATGTGCATGATGGCCCCCTCCCAGCTGTCGAAGATGAACTGGGCGGTCTCCCGGGTGTCGAGGTTTTCGCGCAGCACGCCCGCCTGCCGGGCGTCTTCCAGGCACTGCCGTATCAGGGAGCACACCTCGTCGTAAACCGAGCCGATCTTTTCGCGGAAGGGCTCGCTCAGGTCGCTCATCTCTTGCATGAGCTTGCCGATCGGGCAGCCGTAGCGGAGATCCATGCGCTTGAAGTGCTCGATGTAAAAATCGAGGAAGCCCTCGATGCGCGAGAGCGGGGGCAGGGAGGTGTCGCCGAGGTACTTCATGGCGACCCGGCGGATGAAGGACGCATAGGTATCCACGACCTGGAGCCCGAAGTCCTCCTTGCTCCTGAAGTGAAAGTAGAACGACCCCTTGGGGATTCCGGCCGCGTCGAGGATCTCCTTGAGGCCGGTGTTGTTGTAGCCCTTCTCGTGGATGAGCCTCGCCCCGCTCAGAAGAATGCTTTCCTTTGCCGTGGATTTTCCCATGCCTCTGTCCTCGTACCGCTGAATAGTAGACCAGTCGTCTAGTAGAGTCAATATACGTGTATGATTTTTTATGCAGGCCCGGATGAGGCGGGCCGGTGCCACAGCAGGTCCATCTCGATCGACGGGTTTCCCTGCCGTGACGGATGGAACTGGGGCCGGGGCCTGCCCCTTTGCCTGTGTTCCGGGAGTTCACTGCGTGATATGATGCATCTGGTGCCGCATCATGGCAGGGTATGCAGTGCCCGGGGAACCCGAAAACGACTTTTTAAGGGAAAGGGGGGGATGGCTGTGAGCGCAACGATCTTCTACTATACCGGAACCGGCAACTCGCTGTGGGTGGCGCGCCTGCTTGCAGGCAGGCTCGAAGACGCCGGCACGGCGTCCATGTCAGGCCGCGGGAGCTTGGAGAAGGCCGCAGGCTCCTCGATCGTGGGTCTGGTGTTCCCGGTGCACATCTGGGGGGTGCCAGGCCGGGTGGTGCGGTTTTCCAAGGAATTGAGCGTAATGCCGGGGGCCTATGCCTTTTCCGTTGCGGTAAACGGGGGCCAGGTCTCCAACACCCTGATTCAGCTCGAACGCATCCTTGCTGAAAGGGGTGTGAAGCTCTCGGCAGGCTTTGACGTGAGAATGCCGTCGAACTACATACCCCTGGGAGGGCCGGGCCCGGTGGAGAAGCAGCAAAGGCTCTTCTCAAGGGCTGAGCACAGGATAGGTGAGATCGCATCGATCGTGGGCAGGCAGGAGAGCCTGCCCGTGGAAAAGGGGCCGCTCTGGCAGAGGCTGCTTTTCACGGCCGTCTATCGGATGACATTGAGCCGGGTGCCGGCTATGGACAGGCCGTTCCTGGCCGATGCGGGCTGCAACTCGTGCGGCGTCTGCAAACGGGTGTGCCCGGCGGACAACATCGAGCTCGTCGAAGGCAGGCCCGTATGGCTCCACAGGTGCGAGCAGTGCTTTTCCTGCCTGCAGTGGTGTCCGCAGGAAGCGATCCAGTACGGTCGAAGAACACGGAAGTACCGTAGGTACCGCCATCCCGAGATCAAGCTCGAGGATATCCTCGGATCGCGATCCTAGGCCACCGTCCGCGACCGGGTCTCCAGCCCGGTCCACCCTGTGAAAGATTCCTTGTTGCGGCCGGATGTACCGGCTCGATAATCCGGTATGGCGCCATGGATCTCGAGCTCGAGCCGAATCGCAATCCCGCCAAGCCCGGGGAGGCAGTGTCTTACGCAGGAAGATCGGCCTGGAGCGATGCCTGCCCCACGCCGCGCCCGGGTGGACCGCTCCGAAAGCACGGCCCGATTCCATCCCCGCAAGGCCGCTCAGAACCGCCCCGGGTCGAACGGTAATTGACACCCTGATCTGCCTTTGATACAAGTGAAAGATACGCATCACACTTTGTTATGACACCGGTTTTCGATCCATTCGTCGTGAATGGAATAACTTGGAGGTGCAAGGCCATGGCAAGACCTCTGCATGAGTCCCTCCCCGGGGCGTCTTGCCGCATCAGCGCACGTGGTTCCCATCGCAGGTCGATACTTGCCGGGCACCGGGACCTGCCGCCCTCGGCGAGGCTGATTCACGTCTGCAGCATGAGATCGGGGGCCCCGGGACCCTGTGCAGGATCGTGAGGGTTATGCCGGCTGTAGAGCCCGCAACCATTGAGGGGCGAGGTCTGAAAGCGGGTATGAACGTGATCACCGACAGGAGGTTGAGCGTGCTGGCATCGTCCCCGGAAGGGACGATGCCCGTCGGCGAGTCGCTTCTCGATCATGTCGCCGGGCTGTCGGACCTCATCACCCCCGAGGTCGTGCGCTCAGGGGCCGACTGCCTGCCCGTGGGCCCGAACGGGCGCAGGGTGCGGGTCATCGCCGCCGGAGACTTCCTGTGCTTCGAATTCCTCGAACAGGACGCGGCCCAAGACGAGCTCGAGAGACTCAGGCGACGGAATACCTTTCTCGAGAAGCTCATCGACAAGGCCCCGATCGGGATCATCGTGGTGGACAGGCAGGAAAGGATCTGCTGCTTCAACAGGCAGCAGGAGCTCAACTCCCACGTGGCGAGGGAGAATGTCATGGGCAGGAAGCTCGGGGAGGTCTTCTCGAACGCACCCCAGAAGAACCCTGTCATCAGGATGAGCAGGGATTCCAGGTCCGGCCTATCCAGGCTCGAATGGATCAGGTTCGATCACTACCGGCCCCAGTTCTATGACCAGGAGATGACCTTCCGCATCAGCCTGCTCGATGTGGGCCAGGACTTCGGCACCGCAATATTCTGCGAGATCGAGCAGGACCTCTTCCACGAGATGCGCAAGGTCGAGAAGCGAAGCAGGGAGCTCAGGCGATCGCGCCGGTTCCTGAGCGCGATCCTGGATGCCTCGCCGAACCTGGTCCTCTCGATAGACTCCCGCCGCAGGGTGATGAGCATCAACCGCACTGCCGAGCTCTCGCTCGGCTACCCGGCCCGAGAGGTCCTGCACAACCCGGTGGACCGATTCTTCCCGGCCGACGAGCTGCCCGTCCTGCTCGAGGCGGTGGCCTCACCCGACCGGTGGTGCGGCACCTTCCACCTGGTGAGACGGGACGGATCGACCTTCCTTACCGAGCTGACCGCAACCAAGGTAAGGAACGAGCGCTCGGGCCGGGAGATCGCGACCCTGCTTCTGGCCACCGATATCGAGGAGACCAAAAAGCTTAAGGCCAACCTCATCCAGTCGCAGAAGATGAGCTTCCTGGGCCAGATGATGGGGGGCCTGGCGCACCAGCTCAACAACCCCCTGGTCGGGGTGGTGAACATCGCAGACATGCTCCTCGATTCGCTCGATGCCAACGACCCGAGCTACGAGTCCATCCGGATGATCAGGTCGGCGGGAGAAACCTGTCGCGAGGTGATATCGCGGCTTCTGAGGTTCTCGCGCCGAAGCAGCGGGAACCAAACGCAGGCCTTCGACGTGGGCGAGGTCCTGAATGCGGCCCTCGACCTGGTGTGCCGGCACGAGCTCTTCGAGGCGGTGAGACTCAAGACGCGCTTTCAGCCTGCTCTGCAGGTTCACGGAGAGCCGGTCCTGCTCCAGCAGGTGTTCATCAATATCCTGTGGAATGCGGCCCAGGCGGTCGCACCTGGCGGCTCCATCACGGTCGAGACCGCCTTTCACCCCGCGCCCGTGCGGGAGGTCGAGGTGACGATAAGCGATACGGGCTGCGGAATTCCCGAGGAGCATATCGCCAAGGTCTTAGATCCCTTCTTCACGACCAAGGACGCGGATGGGGGAACCGGCCTGGGCTTGAGCCTGGCATACTGGATCGTCAGAGAGCACCTCGGCCGGATCACGGTCGAGAGCCGGCCCGGTTGCGGCACGAGCGTGCACGTGCATCTGCCGGCAGGCTGAAAAAAGCATTGAGGGGGTATGGGTATGACCGTCCCGAGGATTCTAGTAGCGGATGACGAGGAGTACGTACGGGCCTTTTTCCGGGGGATACTCAAGCCCGAGAGCTACCGCCTGAGACTCGCCAGCGACGGGCAGGAGACGCTGGACCTCTGGTCGCGCGAAGAGTTCGACCTCATCATCATGGACATCCGTATGCCCCGCCTCTCGGGCATGGAGGTGCTCAGGCGAATAAGATCCGCCGACGACCGCACCATGATCATCATGATCTCGGCCTACGGCGACATGGATTCCGTGATCGAGGCCATGCGCCTGGGGGCGAACGACTTTTTCGCCAAGCCGTTCACGAGCGTCGACAAGATCCGGCTCGACATCGACAACTGCCTGGAGCGCCTGCGGCTGAAGCAGGAAAACAAGTCGTTAAAGGCGCGGATCGACCTCTGCGATAACTCCCACGAGATCGTTTATGCAAGCAGGGCAATGGCCAATGTCATAGAGACGGCCCGCCGGGCGGCCCAGTTCGACAGCCCGGTCCTGATCCATGGAGAGTCGGGCACGGGCAAGGAGCTGATCGCCCGCTTCATCCACCGGCAGGGGGCGCGCAAGGACCGCCCCTTCCTCGCCGTCAACTGCGGGGCCGTCCCGGAGACCCTGCTCGAACCCACGCTCTTCGGCTACGAGAAGGGCGCCTTCACCGGGGCGCACAAGACCACCGCGGGCTATTTCGAGACCGCTCACGGCGGCACGATCTTCCTCGACGAGATCGGGGAGACTCCCCCCTCCTTCCAGATCAAGCTCTTAAGGGTGCTCCAGGAAGGCGAGATCATGCGGGTCGGAGGCAGCAGGGTCATCAAGGTCGACAACCGGGTGATCTCGGCTACCAGCAAGGACCTGACTTCCCTGGTGAAGGAGGGGCTGTTCCGCAAGGACCTCTTCTATCGCATCAACGTGGTCAGGATCGAGGTGCCGCCGCTGCGCAAGAGGCCCGAGGACATCCCGGTGCTCGTGCAGCACTTCCTGGAGAAGCTGAGCGCAAAGAACGGGCTCAAGGGGCGGAAGCTCTCTCCCGAGCTGGTTTCCCACTTGAGCGGGCTCAAGTGGGAGGGCAATGTGCGCGAGCTCGAGAACCTGGTGGAGTACCTGCTGGTGATCAGCCCCTCGAAGGTCGTGGGCATGGAGAGCCTGCCGCCCGAGCTGAAGGCCTCCGTGCGCACGGGGAACTCCTTCAGGCGGCTGAACTACGAGGACGCCAGGTACGCCTTCGAGCGTGGTTTCGTGGAGGCGCTCTTCGAGGAGACCGGGGGCGACATCAAGCAGGCGGCGCGGATCTCGGGTCTCGATCTCTCGACCCTGTACCGCAAGAAGAAGTACTTCCTCAAGGGGGCTTAAGAGCTCTGCCGGGCGCCGGAATCCCGGGCCAGGAGGCCGGCCCGGCGCTGGAACGGCGGGCAGTGTGCATTGGCGCGCGCGCCAAAACTTTTGCAATCGAGCCAAACACCCTGCCGGCACCCAGCCCGAGTTCACGGATAACCCGTAGCGCACGGAGGAGCATGGTCTTACCTTTCAGCTCGGGCCGGGGATCGAGGCTGCCGCCGAGGAGCACCCCTTTGGTGCAGGTGCGAACCAGGAGGGAGGCGTCCAGGCTCGGGGAAAGCGCCCAAGGTGCTGAAATACGTAGATATGTGCTGTTACGCCGCTCATTGGCATACGCATTGCTGACCGTGGGTTCTATTGAACCGTCCTTTGCGTCTGCTTTCATGAGGACGTGGAAGAACGGGTCATGTTCCCCGCCGCTTGAGGCGGAATTGTTTCCAGGGCATTGTCTTGGGCCCCGTACGATTGATTGAAATCAAAGACGAGGAGGTGTGTATGCCGGATTCCTTCGTACCCGGATTGTTTTCCTGTGAGATCGAAGAGTGGTACGAGAAGCGACCCGACTTCCCGATCATCACCTTCGAGAATGGTGAACACCCCGCCGAGCAGATCACCTACGCCGACATCTTCCTGAAAGGATGCAAGCTGGCGGCGGCCCTGAAGCGTGCAGGCATCGGCAAGGGCGACCGCTTCTGCCTGGTCATGAGGAACCACCCCGAGTTTCTCTACGCCATGCAGGCCGCATCCCTTACCGGCTCGGTTGTCGTGCCCATCGACCCGCGCTCCAAGGGCGGCAAGCTCAGCTACCAGCTTACGGACTCGGGCGCAAAGGGTGTGATCTTCACCAACGAGTACTCGGGCGAGGTGATGCAGGCCCTCGAGGGGCTCAAGGACATCGCGATCCTGGGGGTCGTCTATAAGCCCGGGTTCGATCAGATCAGGCTCGAGGGCTGCCCCGACCTGGCCGAGGTCCTCGAAGGGCCGCAGGTGCCGCCTCCGGACGGGCGCAACCTCGATCTGAAGAGCCCCATGCAGATCATCTACACCTCGGGAACCACGGGAGACCCCAAGGGTGTGGTGCTCAAGGCCGACCGCATGCTCATGTACAAGGTCCTGGGCCAGATCGTCTGGCAGTACGCACCCGATGACGTCCTGTACACCGGGTTGTCATTGAGCCACGGCAACGCCCAGGCGGTCACGGTCGCCCCGTCCCTGATGTTGGGAATCAGGAGCGTGGTCAGCCGGTCCTTCACCAAGAGCCGCCTCTGGGACATCTGCCGCCGGTACGGGGCCACCACCTTCTCGCTCCTCGGGGGCATGATGATGGGCATCTACAGCGAGCCCAGGAGACCCGATGACGCCGACAACCCGGTGCACACTGTGATCAGCGCCGGGACACCAGTCGCCATCTGGAAGGCCTTCGAAGAACGCTTCGGGGTGAAGATCCACGAGTGGTACGCGGCTGTGGAAGGGGGCTTTGCGCACAACCCCGTCGGGGTGGGCCCGGTCGGCTCGTTCGGCAAGCCGCTCGAGGGCATCATGGAGATGAAGGTCGTGCGCGAGGACGACACGGAGTGCGAACCGGGCGAGATCGGCGAGCTCATCAGCAGGATGGCGGGCAGCGACGCCAGGGGAGACGTTGAGTACCACGGGAAGAAGGAGGCCTCGGAAGCAAAGACCCGGGGCGGGTGGCTGCGTTCCGGAGACATGTGCCACAGGGACGAACAGGGCTGGTTTTACTTCGACTTCCGCAAGGGCGGGGGCCTGAGGCGCCACGGCGACTTCATCCAGCCGGAGTACGTGGAAAAGGCCCTGGCTGAGCTGCCCGAGATCAGCGACGTGTGTGTCTACGGCATCCCGTCCAAGACCGGGGCCCCGGGCGAGAGCGACCTGGTGGCGGCCGTGGTTCTGGCCGGGGGATCGCACATCGATCCCGGGCGCGTACTGGCGGCGCTCAAGGCCAGCCTCGAGCCCAACTCGATACCCTCGTACCTCCAGGTGGTCCAGGAGATCCCCAAGAGCGCCTCGGAGAAGAACCTCGAGCGCCTGCTGAGGGATGCCTTCGACCCGGGCGCGGCCAACGTTTATGCCCTGTCAGGGGCCGGCAGGACGGCAAGACAGCCTGAATACGTTCAAGAGCACCAGGCAAAGGAGGAGCGATGAGTGATGTATTTGTCATCGGCGTGGGCATGATACGCTTCAACAAGTACCCGGAAAAGACCGTGCGGGGAATGGCCGTCGAGGCGGTGGACCTCGTGCTGAAAGATGCAGGGCTCGAAAAACGTGACCTGCAGGCAGCCTATGTCTCGAACACCTTCTGGGGAATGTTCTCGGGGCAGCACTCCATCCGCGGCCAAGTCATGCTCCGTGACATGGGCATAGACTCCATCCCGATCGTGAATTGCGAGAATGCGTGCGCGGGCGCGTCAACGGCCATGCACCTGGGGTACATGGCCGTGAAGTGCGGGATGCAGGACGTGGTCCTGGCGCTCGGTGTCGAGAAGATCACGCACCCCAACAAGGCCATGTCGCTCGGGGCCTACATTTCGTGTATGGACGTGGAGAACCTCGACAAGGCGCTCAATCTGTTCATGGAGCTCAACCGGAGGGTCACCATCGAGATACCCCCGGACGAGACCCCCCCCGGCTCGGACCGCAGCGTGTTCATGGACGCCTATGCCATGGCGGCTCGCTGGCACATGTCGAAGTACGGCAGCACCCAGAGGCAACTGGCGGCAATCTGCGCCAAGAACCATTTTCACGGCTCGCTCAACCCCCTTGCCCAGTACCAGAAGAACATGACGATCGAAGAGGTGCTCTCCGACCGTCCGGTATCCTACCCGCTCACCCGGCCCATGTGCGCGCCGGTGGGAGACGGAGCCGCAGCCGTGATCCTGTGCTCGGAAAGCTACCTCAAGAAGCTCAAAAACGCCCGGCCCGTACGCATCCTGGCCTCGGTGCTCGGATCGGGGAGAGAGCGCGACATGGACGGCGAAGACATCGGCGAGCGCCTGTCGAGGCAGGCCTATGAAGCTGCCGGACTGGGGCCGGACGACATCGACGTGGCCGAGCTCCACGACGCCACCGCGTACGGAGAGCTGCACCAGACAGAGGCCATGGGCTTCTGCCCACCAGGCGAGGGCGGCCCCTTTGCCATGAGCGGAGCCACTGCCCTGGGCGGCAAAATCCCCGTCAACACCAGCGGCGGGCTCGAGTGCCGCGGCCACCCCATCGGGGCCTCGGGACTGGCCCAGATTCACGAGGTCGTCACCCAGCTGAGGTCAGAGGCGGGCAAGCGTCAGGTCGAAGGGGCTCGCATTGGCCTGACCGAGAACGGCGGCGGCAACCTGGGGGTGGAGGAGGCCTCCATGACCATCCATATACTGGAAAAGATGTAAGAAATTTTATTGTGAAATCAAGGAGGATGCCATGTCCATAAGTTCTCTGGAAATGAAGAGCTTCATCGATACCACGCATGCCTATACAACCAAGACCTTGAGCGCGATCTTTGACGGCGTTCATGCGGATGGTCTTCCCGAAAGGATAGACGATGCCCTGAACACGGCCTTCGACGTCGGCCTGGCCGCATCGCCCGACCCCAGCCAGCCGGGATATGACTATGGGATATGGGGAGCCGCCCTCGAGGAGACTGGCCTCTTCCCCTCCGCCTCGATGCTCTCCGCCGTAGCCGAGGCCTGCGGCGGGGTGGCCATGAATCTGCACTCGCAGGGATTGGCGTCGAGCATTGTCATCAAGTCCGGGGCGAGGCAGGATCCCATGCCCGTGCGGGTAGCGCCCGCCATCCAGGAGGAATTCGGCCTGCCGGGGTGGGGCACGCTCGGCGATCCGGGACTGGATGCGCCGGCCCGCGTATTGAGCGAGGCCAGGCAGGAGAACGGGGGCTACCGCATCAGGGGGTTCAAGCCCTTCGTGTACTCCATTCCCGGCGCAGAGGCGATGGTGGTGTTCTGCCGGGTGGACGACAGGTGGGCGTGTTTCCTGGTCCCTCTCGCGAGCAACGGCGTGAACTGCACCCCGGTGGGGATGCGCACGGGCCTGCGCGCAGCCCAGCTGAACCACGTGAGTTTCAGCGACGTTGCGGTTGGCGCCGGGGCCAGGCTCGACGACGGCGACGCCCTTCCGCTCCTGAGGCATGCCCTGAGCCTGAACTGGCTGGGGATGGCGGCGATCGGGTCCGGCATTGCCCGGGGCGCCGTGCGCGCGGCACGAAAGTATGCCGCGGAGCGCTACCAGGGCGGGACCATCCTCGAGAACCTTCCCGCGGTGCGCATGCTGATAGCCGGTGCAGAGGCCAACACGGAAGCGGCCCTTGCCCTGGTGCGGCAGGCCTCGGCCATCGAGCAAGGCGACCCCATCCTCATGAGGTCCTGTGCCATGGCCCGGCTGGCCGGCCTGCGGCTTGCCGCCGATGCTGTTACCGACTCTCTGCAGGTCTTGGGCGGTTACGGTTACATGGAGGACTACGGGATGGAGAAGAGGCTGCGGGACATAGCCACCCTGAAGTGCATGGCCGGAACCCCGCAGTATCTCAAACAGTTTATCTTCGAATCCGCGGAGGTGCTCGTATGAAGGAATTCAAGTCGACCGTCGTGAGGCAGGGCGGGAGCCCTTCCCGGACCGGCGCCGGTCAAGCCGGGTCAGCGCCTGCAGCCGGGATGTCGTCCTGCCCGGGATACGGGCTCCCCGGGGCGCCCGATCCTGAGCTCAGAGAGCGTATCGCCCGGCTGGGCATGCCCGGCGCGAGCCGGACCATGAACATCCTGGGCGGCCTGCTGGTCGACTGCGGAGAAAAGACCATCTGGGAGCGCGACACCGCCAGCCTGCCCCTGGGCGCCCGCTACTGGCGGCGAAAGGCGCGTGCCTTTGCCCGTGAGCACATCCGGCCCCTGGCCTTGAGCGCGGACCAGGACCCCTATTCCTTCGATCACAAGCCCCTGATGGCAGCTGCAGCGCGGGCGGGCTTCCAGACCCTGCTGCTTCCATTCCCGGTCGGCACCGCCTGGCCGTTTTCCTACCTGCGGTCCACGGTTATGCAGATTGCAGTGGCAGCCGAGGAGTTCGCCGCGGAGTGCGGCGGGCTGTGCCTGCTGCTCATGGCCCACCACCTGGGCTGCGCCCCGCTGGTGCTCTCCGGGCACGTTCCTTCGATCTTGCGCCATCTCCTGCCCCTGTACCTGCGCCTGCGTATGGGCGCGAGCGAGGCAATGGCCTTTGCCATCACCGAACCCGGGGCGGGCTCGGACGTGGAGGAAACCGTGGGCGGCGCCAAGGCCCGTCTGGTTACGACCGCCAGACGGGCCAGGGGCGGCTATGTGATCAACGGGCGCAAGTGCTTTATCTCGAACGGGGCAATAGCGGACAAGGTGACGCTCTACGCCAGGCTCGAGGGCGAGGGCATCGAGTCGTGGACCTGCTTTGTCGTGGAAAAGGGCATGCCCGGCTTCTCGGTGGGCAGGCGCGAGCACAAGCTCGGCCAGCGGGCTGCTGATGCCTCGGAGCTGGTCCTCGAGGATGTCTTCGTACCGGAAAAGAACGTGGTGGGTAAGCTCAGGAGCGGCTGGGCGAACAACCGCAACGTGCTCAACTACTCCCGGCCCGTGGTGGGGGCCATGGCCCTCGGCCACGGAAGGGGAGCCTTCGAGCGGGCCCTCGAGTTCTGCCGCCGCACCAGGCTGGGCAACAAGCGCCTGATCGACTACCAGGACGTACAGCTCACCCTGGCGGACATGCACATGAGCCTGTGGTCGGCGCGCACCATGATCTGGCACAGCTGCGGGAACTTCCGGTGCAGCCAGTCAGCCTCGGCCGCGGCCAAGGTGGTGGCATCGGATACCGCTTTCAAGGTTGCGAGCCAGGCGATGGAGCTCATGGGCGACCACGGCTACCTGCACGCCAACTCGGCCGAGCGCCTGTGGCGCGACTCGCGGCTGACCCAGATCTACGAGGGCACCAACCAGATCAACCGGCTGGCCCTGATCGAGAACCAGTGGGAGGCCGAGTTCGACAGGGCGTGAGGCCAAAGGTGCTGCATCGGACCGGGAGAGGGCAGGGCGGCGCGGGGGCGCAGAACACCACCGGGTGGTGGATATTGACCAATCAAACCCCATGAATCCGTCAACAGGCCCGGGCTTTCGGTCCGGTCTGATCCCCGGGCCGGTGTAACTCTCTCCGTAACCGGTTACGATTCTCCCGGTAACGAAAAGGGGATTCGTCTCGTGTCCCGACAGCCGGCACACACCATCGTGCAAGTAAAAAGAAGCCGGGGACCTGGCGTAGGCATGAGCGGATGGGCGTGCCATCCCCGGGCAAACCGCCTTTCTGCGGGAAGATCGGGGTCATCCTCTTATTTGACCCTCATCAGAGTGCCGGATGCTGTATTTTTGACATCATGACAGGCAACGATCTTGCAGAAGAACCGATCATGGACATCAGAGAACCCGACTTCTCAGGATATTCCGATCGCGGGCCCGACCGGCCGGTTCACCTGCTCTTCATCCATCACCCTGCAGACGGGGAGTTCATGGCAAACCCCGGCAGGTTGAGCGGGGAATCGGGCATTTACCGCGCGCACCCCAATGGCGGGGGGCTCAGGACGCTGCTGACGCAGAGCAACTACGTGGTCCACGAGGCATCCATCGGCTCGGCCATAGGCACGCACACCGACGTGTGCCACTGGCACCGGATATTCCGCAGCCAGATGAGGCGCATCCTGGCCACCAGGCACCAGGACACGGTTTTTGCCGATGGAACCAGGAACCGGGTGGTCATGTTCCAGTCAGGACCCGAGGCCAGCCGGATCCATGCCGACGGTACCGGACGCGGCAATCCGGACTCACCGGAAAAGACCGACCTGAACTACAAGGCCGCGTACCGGGCCCTCCTGGGGCATTTCCAGCAGGAGCCCCGGACCCTGTTCATCGTCCTCACCGCGGCTCCGCTCAAGAAGCCCGAGCCCGAGCAGGGGTTTTTCGGACGCATCCTCGGCAGGCAGGCCGACATGGACATCGACGGCATGGGGAAGCGGATCCGCGCGTTCAACAACTGGCTCAAGAACATTCACTCCGGGTGGCTGTGCGACTACCCGCTTAACAACGTGGCCGTCTTCGATTACTACGACGTGCTCACGGCCAACGGCATCTCCAACTGGTTGAGATATCCCTCGGCTGCAGGGAAAGAGTGCCATCCGAATGCCGAGGGAAACGCGCAGGCCGCGAGGGAGTTCGTCCCTTTTCTCAACCGGGCGCTCAACCGGCTCTGCCTGTCGATCGAGTCATCGGCGGCCTCGGGTGAGATGAGGAGCATTGAGGGATCGGGCGCTCCAGGACCCCGCTGCTTGCCCTTCTGAGCCGCTCGAAAGCGGACGGCGGCATCCTCTCTTTCAAGCCGGGGATCGTAAAAAACCGGCCGCTTTCCTGACCACCTCCGGCATCCCGGTCCTGCCGGATGGGCACAGCCCGCGGAAATACCCCTGACCTGCCCTGACTTTTTGTGCTATAGGCATTGCCTTATGCTGGGCCGCATGAGGGAGATCGCACACTACTCGGCCGGAAACGGGCCGGCCAAAGACAGCCAGGAAGGATACCTCGCAGGCGTCAGAGACGCCGGGCCCGTGATCCTGGGATACACGGCCATCGGGCTTGCCTTCGGGGTGGTGGCACGAACGGCGGGCATTACCGTTTGCGAGGTGGCGCTCATGTCGCTCGTCCTGTACGCGGGCTCGGCCCAGTTCGTCCTGGGGGGGCTCAGCGCCGCGGGCATGCTGGCATCGGCCATCGTGGCCACCATCTTCCTCGTGAATGTCCGACACGTTCTCTACAGCGCAGCTGTCTCGCCCTACCTGCAGCACTTGAAGCCCTGGCAGAATGCGTTCATCGGCGCCGAGCTCACGGACGAGACCTTTGCGGTCGCGTCGGGAAGGCTCGGCCGGGGCCCGGCCCCGGAGCGCGCCGGGTGGTTCTTCGGGCTCAACAACGCCTCGCACCTCACGTGGCTCGTGTGCACGACCGCCGGTGCGATCGCCGGGAGCGCGATCACGGACATACGGGCGTTGGGCTTCGACTTCGCGCTGGGCGCCATGTTCGCGGCGCTCCTGGTACTGCAGATCGCAGGCAGGCAGACGAGGCTTCCCGCCGTCGTCGCGGCCTCGGCCGGCGCGCTGGTCGCACTCACGGGGTCGCTGGTGGTCCCCGGCAGCTGGGCGATCATAGCAGCAACGATCATTGCCGCCACCTTGGGCATGGTGGTTGAAGAAAGGACGGGATCTGCATGATCCGGGAACCGATAGTTCTGATCATCCTGGGCGCCGCGATCGTGACGATCGTCCCTCGAGTGGCGCCCCTGGTCCTGCTCAGCCGCATCACCCTGCCCGAGCGGGCGGTGCGATGGCTCGGATTCGTCCCCATCGCCGTGCTGGCGGCCCTGCTGGCCCAGGCGGTCTTCATGCCGGAAGGGCATATCTCCTGGCCGCCGGAGAACCTGGCTATGATCGCGATCATCCCGGTGCTTGCCATAGCAGTATACACGCGCAGCCTGATCGCAACGGTCCTGGGCGGGGTGGCCGTCATGGCCCTGCTGCGCTGGATGCTTGGATGATGCCGGGGCAAAAAGCCTGCAGGCTGGAGCGGATAAAGCTATCCTCCATTCCGGCTTGCACGCCCGGGCGCTTTCCATGGCAGGCCCATCAGGCTTCGAGAGCCGGGGCCTGCTTTTAAGCTGCGACGGCAATCGACGAGACCGAAGGGGTCTTAGCGCCCGTTCGTCTCCCGGCATGAGCGACCTGCCGCCGATTCGTTTCACGGCAGCCCGCCGCTGCGGCATTAGCGCATCGGCCTGAGCTCAACCCTGCGGTTCTTTGCCCTGCCTTCGTCGGTATCGTTCGAGGCGATGGGCATGGACTCGCCATAGCCGACCGCTGAAAGCCTGTACCCGGCGATGCCCTTCCTGACGAGGTAGTCCTTTACGGCCTGTGCCCGTGCCCTCGAAAGCCGGTCGTTATAGCTCTCCGGGCCGACACTGTCCGTATGGCCCTGGATCTCCACGGTCAGCCACGGATCACCCAGGAGTATGTCGACCACCTTGTCCAGGGCAGCGTATCCTCCCGGCTTGATTTCACTGCTGTCGGTATCGAACAGCACGTTGTTGAAGTCGACTACCCAGCAGCCCCGTTCGTTTACCTGGGCGCCCCGCGGTGTATCGGGGCATTCATCGAGATAATCGGCAACACCGTCCCCGTCCGTATCGAGAGGGCAGCCGGCGGCATCGACCGGCACACCGTGCGGTGTGTCGGGACACCGGTCCTTCGAGTCGGGCACGCCATCGCCGTCGCTGTCGATCACCCGGGCGGTCAGAAACACGGTTTTCAGAAACTCTTCCATGTCTCCGGGGTTCGTGAGCTGCTCGGCGGTAACCGTGACGCCTCCGCAGGTCCGGGCCAGCCTCTTCATCGATTCGACCGCCTCGGTATCTCCTCCTATGCATACTGCGTGGAGCACCGCGCTCCGGCCGAATCGCTTCTTGACCTCTTCCAGGGACCGGTTGAGATCGTCTCTCTCATGTTTGCCGTCGGTGATCAGGATGAAGGCCGTGTCTTTTCCGAGGCGCTGGGCGTTCCTCCCGGCATCGTCCAGTGCAAGCGAAAGGGACGCTTTTCCGCAGGGGGACTTGAGCGCTTCCACGGCATCCGAAAGCTGCCTGGCCGAGTGCGGCCGGGCGGTGTAGACGAGCACGCTTACGGGACCGGTATTCCAGAACCGCTGCCCGAATACCCGCAAGCCGGCATCGTACGTAAGTCCGGAGACCGATTCGTTGACAGCCAGGATGAGATCCTTTGCCGTATCGATCCTGCTGGAGCCGTTCAAGGACTCGTTCATCGAATACGAGGTGTCCAGCAGGATCTCGAAGGCATCCGCCTTCTTTGCATATTGGCCCGATTCCACGTACGAGCCCAGATCGACGACAGTGAAACCCGTCTTCGGGGAGACGTTCCCGGAGAGCTGCGCGCACCCGGCCAGGAGTACGGCTGTCAGGAGAATCCCCGCTGTTTTTCCATGCACCCTTGCCATGGCCATTCCTCCTCTATCGAGCATGGGTATTTGAAGCCTCGCGGTTAAAAGGCGAGGAACTCGACACTGATCAGGATGCCGTAGGTGAATTCGTCGAACGCAGCGATCCTGCCCGGGACCCACGTTCCAAACTGGAGAAAGTCGGCATCGACCTCTCGCGCCCTCCACCAGCTTCCGAACACATCGCCCCGTACGGCAACAGCCGAGTGCACCTTTTTCCGGACCCCGATGTCGGCCTTGAGCCCGTACCGGTCGGCAAGGCCGTAATCTGCTTCATACTTCGTAGGATAGGTGACGACCCGGGGCATCCGGGCGTCGGTGCTCCCGCTCAGGCCGATTCTTGCCTCTGCCCGCGCCGTCCACGCCCAGCCGTGGCTGTACTCGGCTGGAGGGGCGATATTTACCCCGACCGATGCAAATACCAGGTCATGGGTGGCATCCATGAGGGCGGCTCCCGCCTTCTCTTCCATCTCCTGATCCATCCATCGGTACCCCAGGCCGATATGAGGGGTAACGGCAATGCGTTCACCGTATATGTCGCGATACCCGATCCTCGCCTGTGCCCCGGCGGTGCGGAGATCGGTAGTGAACCTCACCCCGTCCTCGTTTCCGTCGTGGTCACCGGCCGCATACTCGAGATCGACGCCGGCGTACAAGCCGGTGATCCCCTGGTGAACGTAGCTGAGGACGGCCCCGACCATGAGGATTCTCACGGAAGGGTGGTATTCGCTGTCGTACAGGAGGGTATGAAAGGTCGGACCGATGCTCAGGACATTCTCGTTCGTGGAGTCGTACAAGCCCTGCGCCGCATTCCACTCCGAAAGGGAACCGGCGTTTGCAGGGCAGCAAAAGAGCAGGCAGATCGTTGCCGTGAGGAAAGCCGTTCTTGTCTTCATCGCATCTTCTCCCTGTCGCTAGTACGAGAGCTCGGTTGCGGAATGCGCAATGACCAGATCCCCGGAGAGCAATCCTATCCCGGTGAGGGAAAGCCCCTGCCCCTGGCCAAGGTAGACATGGAGCGCATTGACCTCGAGTCTTCGCGTCCGGGTGCCGTCGACGTTCGCCACCACGGTGTCGATCTGCTCGTTCAGCACGATCTTTGCCCCTGCAACGTACTGGAGCAGGGTTCCGACCAGCGGCACCTGGTAATTCGGAGGGGGATTGAGCGGGATGTTAATGTCGATGACGCCGATTCTGATCCTGAGGTCAGCGAGATCAGAGGATGCATCGACGGCAATGGTGCCGTCGTCCAGGTTCCTCCTGATAGATGCCGTGGATCCCAGAGCATCGGCCGAGATCCGGACGAGCGGTAGCAGCCCGGTTATCGATATCGAGGGGTTTGCCACTATGGCATGTGAACTGCTGTACTCTGTTGTTGCCACAGGGCCGTCGATTCCCGACTGCGTACTCACCTCTAGGGCGCCCGTGCTGAGAATGGTCCCGGTGAGAAGGGTGCCGAGGCCGGCCGAGGTCAGCCCTCTGCGCTCGTCATAGTCCGGACGGGCGCTGCCGGATACCTGCGGGGTAGGGGCGAGCGGAATAGTGATCCCGCCTCCCAGGAGGGGTACGAGTCGCAGGTCTGCCCTGATCCCGTACGCAGAGCCGTGCGAGCTTTGGCACGGATAGGATGACTCGTCGAGCGGATCCGACCCATAGTCTACTTCCGTCTTGTCCGAGAACCCATCATCGTCGGTATCCGAGTCGTTCGGGTCGGTGCCGTGGCTGAGCTCCTCGAGGTTGGTCAGACCATCACCATCCGGGTCGTCGCCCGGCCCCTGGTCGAGATTGCCGAAGTTGTCCATCTCCCACTCATCGGGAAGCCCATCATCGTCGGAGTCTTCAGGAATCGAGGCAGGATCGCACGGATCCGACCCAAGGTCGGCTTCTACCTTGTCGGAGAACCCGTCGTCGTCCGTGTCCGGGTCGAGAGGGTCGAGGCAAGGATGATTGGCCTCATCGAAGTCTGAGAGCCCGTCGCCGTCGGTATCCGGGTTGAGGGGATCGGTGTTGTGGTCGCCGATCTCCTCGGAGTCGGAGAGGCCGTCATCATCCGTGTCCGGATCGTTCGGGTCGGTGCCGTTTTCGAACTCATCGAGGTTGCTAAGCCCGTCTCCGTCCGGGTCATCGTCCGGCCCCTGGTCGAGATTGCCGAAATTGTCCTCTTCCCAGGCATCGGGAAGCCCGTCATGGTCGGCGTCCCCGTGGGTGTCCCCTTCCAGGTGGTCCAGACAATGAGACGCGAGGGGTTCGCTCAAGGTCGATGACGAGCGGCTTTCGCACCCGCCGAGAACAAAAAGGATCAGCGCCCCCAAGAAAAGAATTGCTGCCTTCACACGGTTGCCTGTCATAGCGTCCTCCATATCACTGCTTCCCTGGTTGCCCGCCCGTTTCTTCGAACAAAGTCGAGGTGAAACGGCAAGAGAAACCGGTTCTTGTCGGAAAAAGCATGAGGACCCCAAAACGAACGCTCAAAGAGGAGCTGAGCACTGTTTATTAAAGTAACGGTGTGACTAAAGTATTACAATATTACCATAATACTGATAATGCGTCAAAAAAAATCGCACGGGACCACGGGAACCTGTGATCGATGCTCAATTTTTTCCTTTGAGAAAGGCTTGCAGACCCGGATCTTTTGTGTTTCCTCTTGATTACCCAGCGAGAAGGGATACTATACTTAGCGGATGCAGGGGATCGGGCCGTTCGAAGAGCATCTGCCGGCTGGCCTGTCCCCCGATGCTATGGAGGAATGGCGGCCGTGCTGTATCTCCTTGCCAGGATCCTGAACGTGCTGAACGCGGAAAACGACCCCTCACAGGTGAGCCTTGCCTTCAGCCTGTCCATGATCGCGGGTCTCACCCCGCTCATGAGCCTGCACAACCTCGTGGTAGTGTTTCTCGTGCTCTTCCTGCGCGTGAACTTGAGCGCGTTCTTTGTGGGGCTGGCGATGTTTTCAGCCATAGCCTACCTCTTCGACCCGCTCTTTCATATCCTCGGGCTCGCGATCCTCTCGGCCGAGCCGCTGAAAGGCCTGTGGACGTGGATGTATAACGTGCCGGTTTTCCGGATTGCACGGTTCAACAACACGATCGTCATGGGCAGCCTGGTGGTTTCACTGGTTCTTTTCGTGCCGGTCTTCTTCCTCTCGAAGGCCGGCATACTCAGGTACCGCGCCCGCTTCCTGGACTGGATGACCCGGACCAGGCTGGCACAGGCAATAAAGGCGAGCACCTTCTACAAGGTCTATACCTCGCTTCCGTTCAAGGGTTGAGCCGTGAAGAAGTGGATACGGTGGGAAGGAATACTGGCCTTCATCGCGGTCATCGGGCTGGCGGTCATCTTCTGGGTGGCGCTCCTCGACGGTTACGTTCGCAGGGGCATCGAGAGGACGGTCGCCTTTGCGGTCGGGGCGGAGGTGAACGTGGACGAGGTCGACCTCATGCTCTCGCCCCTGGGATTCATTGTCGCGCGCATCCAGGTGACCAATCCGGAACACCCGGCGACGAACGCGGTCGAGATCCAGAGGGCGGCCTTCACCCTCGATACGGTGCACCTGTTCCTGCGCAAGATCATCATCGACGAAATGAAGCTCGAAGGGGTTGCGCTCGGCACCCCCAGGGAAAGACCGGGGCTCGTGTACCGGCAGAGGGCGGAAGAGGTTCCCGGAGAGGGCGGCCGGAAACTGCTGTGGTTCACGATCCCGGACATCTCCCGGGAAGACATCCGTCGCGCCATCGAGGCGGCGAATCTCGAGACCCTGAAATCGATCCAGGATCTGCACCGGGACGCCGACGAGAAGAACAGGTTCTGGCAGACGAGGATCGACGAACTCCCGAACAAGGATCGGATCGATGGATACCGGGAGCGGATCGAGGCCCTCAGGCAGGCCCGCGGGCGGGATATCCGGGGTTACCTGGAGAGGGGCGCACAGGTCAGGGAGCTGTATTCCGACATCAACTCCGACCTCGGGCTGCTGAAAGACAGCTACCAGCGGTTCCAGGAAGACTACCGGGCTCTCGGTACGCAGCTGGGCAGGATGACCGGGCTGCCGGCGCAGGATGCGCAGAGGATCGCGCGGAAGTTTGCCCCCAGCCCCGAGAACATCGGCTCGGCCAGTGCGATTCTGTTCGGCGAGCAGGTGGGGGCCTGGGTGGAACGGTCGCTCAAGTGGCACCAGAGGATCAGCCCCCTGATCGAGAGAACCTCCTTAGAAAAGCAGCAGCAGGAGCGCAGGCCGCCCCGCACCGAGGGGATCGACGTGAGGTTCCCCGAGCATGCCCCCATGCCCGATTTCCTCATCCGCACAGCAGCAGCTTCGATCACCACGAGGGGGAGGGCGCTCACGGGAACGATCAGCAACATCACCCCGGACCAGGATATCCTCAAGATCCCCCTGACGTTTCTCTTCTCTGGAGAAAACCTCGGGATCCTGGACGGCATACGGTTCGAAGGCTCATTCGACCACATCGACCCGCGGGCTCCCATGGATACGGTTCAGCTGTCACTGAAGGGATATCGCCTCCAGGAGAAGGCCCTGGGACCGGAGATCCTCGGGGTGACGCTCAAGGAAGGGGTCCTGGATACCGGCATCAAGGCATCGATCTCGCCGGGCTCCCTGCGCGCAGAGCTCGACGGGGCGGCCCGGGCGGTCGATTTCCTGGTGAGCGGGAGCGGGCAGGCCACGGAACTGCAGTCCGCTTTCGCAGAGGCATTCTCGCGGATACGCTCCTTTACCTTTGGCGCCAGCGTCTCGGGTGCGCCCGGCGATTACGATCTGAGCCTGTCGTCGAGCCTCGACCAGGTGTTCCGCGGGGTTGCCGAGTCTTTTGTCAGAGACCAGGCGGCACGATTCGAAGCCCAGCTGAAAGCCAGGCTGGAGCAGGAGGCAAAGGAGCCGCTCGAATCGCTCCAGGCCCGGGTATCCGCACTGGAGAGCATCGGTGGAGAGCTCTCCTCCCGGATCTCCCTGACCGAAGCCCTGCTGGAAAGCGGCGTCTTCGACCTGGGCGGCGGTACTTAAGTGCCCGGGCCGGTCAGGGTTTCCCCTCGGCCGGTGCGAGGAGATGGCCGTAGCGCTCCCTGATCATGCGCACGTCGATCTTGTGGACACCGGTCCTGGGAATCTCATCCACGATCACGTACCTGTCCGGGAGCGCATACCGGGGCAATTCGCCCGTTTCGGCGAACGACTGCATGGCGCGCTCGATCTGCCCGGGGTCCACCGTGCCTTTGCAGGATTTGTCGATCACCACGATGACCGCCGGCCTCTCGCCCCACACATCGTCGGGCACGGACACCACCGCGGCATCGTTGACGCCCTTGATCCGCCTGACCAGGTTCTCGATCTTCAGATGCGAGATCCACTCGCCTCCGCTCTTGGTCAGCCTCTTGACCCGCTCCGTGATGCGGAGATATCCGTGCTTGTCGATGAAGCCGACATCCCCGCTGTAGAGCCATCCCTTTTTCCAGAGGTTGCGGGTCTTCTCAGAGTCGCGGTGGTACGCCCGGGTCAGCCAGGGTGAACGGATGACCACCTCACCGGGGGTGGAGTCGCTGCTCTTTCTGAGCTCTCCGGCAGAGTCCACGATGCCTACCTCGACCAGCGGCGCGGGTATGCCGGCGCTGCAGATGATCCCCGCCTTTTTCCCAGCCATGCCCCGGTCGAGGCCCCCCTTGAGGTGTGACATGGACACGAGCGCTCCCCCTTCGGCCAGGCAGAATGCCGAGGTGACGCTGATGCCGCGGGCCAGGGCGGCTGCTGCGAGCTTTTCCGTGATGCTGGCCCCGGTCACGATGACCTTGCAGGACGAGAAGTCCAGGTCTTTCGAAAGGGGGTGCTCGAGGATCAGGTGCAGGGCCGTGGGATAGCACACCGAGAAGGTGATCTTGTACCTGCCGAATAGGTGGAGGAGATTTTCCGTGTTGTACTTGCCCGAGTAGATCTGCTGCGCACCGATAATGGTCGCTAGGAAGGGCAGACCCCAGCCGTGTTCGTTCCACATGGGCACCAGGGGTATGAACACGTCCCTGGAGGTGAACCTGATCTTCGAGGAATACGAGCCGAGTGAGAGGGCCAGGGTAAGCGTCTGGAGAACGATCTGGCGGTGAGTGAACGTAACGCCCTTGGGAAGTCCGGTCGTACCGGCCGTGTAGTACAGGGCCGCAGGGGTGTTCTCGTCGAAGTCGGAAAAGGTATAAGTCTCCGGAGCCCTGCCGAGGATGTCTTCGTACTCGACGGTCCCGTTGCCGCTGCGCCCGGCCTGTCCATCGGAATCGCGGATGATCACTAGGTGCTCAACCTTCTCGAGGGCGCTGCCGGTCTTCCTGACCAGGTCCGAGAAATCCTCGTGCACGAGCAGAACCCTGGGCGAGGC
>JBASVF010000097.1:0-2589 GCA_049275795.1 Desulfomonilia bacterium | reverse complement strand
ATTCAGACTCGACCACCGTTTCCTCATGCGGCTCCTTGATGAGGGCCCCGAAGTCGAGGATCTCCTCCCGGGTTCGGTAGATGAGAGACCAGTCGATGATCTCCATGAACCCGATATCAGCCGAGTCGGCGGAAAAGTTGCCCAGGAATATCTCGCCGCCCGGCTTTATCATACGAAAGAGCTGGCGGGTGATCTTGCGAGCGATGCTCTGGCGCACGTAGTCGAAGAGACCGGCCGAGTAGATGAGATCGAACGCTACATCGACATACTGCCGGGGTTGCACGAGAAACCTGCCGAGCTCCAGGTTCAGACAATGCACGCTCATCTTACGACCGTTTCTGAGCTGAGCGACGCGAATGTTGTGCCTGGCCTCGGTCACGGCGCGCGGGTCCTGGTCGAGCAGGTAGACGCTCAACTTCTCCAGGAGCTGCTGCGGACAGTGGTGGATGAGGTCGACGATCTCGGAAGCCGGTCCGCAGGCGATCGAGAGCACGTTCATGGGTCCGGGAACAGCCTCGAGGCGGCTCTTGATCAGCTCGTAGAAGAACGCCCGCCTGCTGTAGACGGAGCGGCACGAGCCGGTCTGGAGCACCCAGCGGTGGAGTGCCTTGCCCAGCAGGTTGGCTCCCTCGTTCTCCCGGCGGTAGATGATCTGCATCATCTCGTGGTCACCGGCATAGCCCAGGGGTTTTTCGATCGACCGCCTGAAGAGCGGGTCGAGCACGAGGAAGGGCAGCAGTTTTTCCCTGACATAGGAGAAGTTTGACCGGATGTCCTGTTCAGGAAGCGAGAAGAACAGATCCCTGGCCGCGGCGTTCATCCTATCGAGCACCGGGCTGATGAGCCGGTAGACCATCTCGATCACCCGCTCACGCATCTGGTTGGTCTCGTCCTCGTGATCGTAGCAGATGATGAGATCATCGAGGCTCTCCGTGATATCGATGAGGCGCTTGAGGATCTGTTCGGTCTCGTATACGAAGGCCAGGGTGCTCGAGTGTATGGGGCTGTGCTGCGGCCTTTTCAGCGACGCGGTGATGGCGGCCGCCTTGTCCATGATGGCCGTGATGAGGTTGATCTCGATGGGGTGGTTGAACGACAAGCCTGCGGTGCATTTGCCCTCCTCCTCCCTGGTCCAGACCACTACCCCGCTGAAACGGTTGGGAAACTGGATCTCGCTGCCCTCGATGAACGCCTCGAACTCCGCACCGCGGGCAAGCCCGTCGGAACGCACCCCGGCAAGCACCCGGGCGCCGAATTTCGAGATATCGAGGAGCCTGGGCCGGAGATCCACCTGCCTGCCTCCGAGGGAGAGGACGTGGAAATAGTACTCCTGCGAGTCCGGGGAAAGGGTGTATTTCTCCTCTCTGGGTGAAACGGGGTAATGATCCTGCTCGCGGATCAACTGGTTGGACGATGTCTGCATTGGATGCCCTCCTGTCGAATTCACATCATATCAGCACAC
Organism: Desulfomonilia bacterium; assembly: GCA_049275795.1. Taxonomy (GTDB): domain Bacteria; phylum Desulfobacterota; class Desulfomonilia; order UBA1062; family UBA1062; genus Phosphitivorax. The sequence continues at coordinate 1,127 of JBASVF010000097.1, read as the reverse complement.
CAGGGTCGAGATTCTGGACCCGTGAATGAAATTACTACCTCATATGAAACACGTGTGCCAAGCAGAAAAATCAGGGACATGGATCAAAAAAGCATCGGCAGGCGGCAAGGCTTGCCTTTGCCGTGGAAAACATCTCCTCTCCCCCGGCCCCGGTATTGACCGGCGCCTTGAGAGACTTACCTTGTTATCATGGCGCACAACGTTGCCAGGTCGAGCTACTCCCGTCTCGTGGACCGGCTGAACCGCTTCCCGCAGGGAGCGCCCCCCTCGAGGACCCTGATCAGGATCCTCGAGCTGCTCCTGAGCCCTGGGGAGGCCGAGCTCGTCTCGCGCCTGCCTATCAGGCCCTTCACTGCAACTGTCGCGAGCCGGGCCTGGAACATGGCCGAGCCCGAGGCGATCAAGATCCTGGACGCACTCGCAGGGAGGGCCCTGCTCGTGGACTTCGACCGGGACGGGGAGCGGGTGTACGTTTTGCCGCCTCCCATGGCCGGGTTCTTCGAGTTCTCGCTCATGCGCGTGCGCGGGGACGTCGACCAGAAGAGCTTGAGCGAGCTCTTCTACCAGTACCTGAACGTGGAGGAGGACTTCGTGAGGGAGCTCTTCGTCTCCGGAGAGACCGGGATCGGGCGCACCTTCGTGCACGAGCCGGCGCTTTCGGCCGCAAACACGGTGCACGTGCTCGATTACGAGCGCGCGAGCTCGGTCATCGAAAGCGCCTCCTGCCGGGCGGTGGGGCTGTGCTACTGCAGGCACAAGATGCACCACCTGGGGAGGGCCTGCGACGCGCCCCTTGAGATCTGCATGACCTTCGGCGCTGTGGCCGGGTCGCTCATCCGCCACGGCAACGCCCGGGAGATCGATGCCCGCGAGGGCCTCGACCTGCTGCAGAAGGCATACGGCCACGGCCTGGTGCAGCTCGGCGAGAACGTGCGGGAAGACGTGAGCTTCATCTGCAACTGCTGCAAGTGCTGCTGCGAGGGGCTGCTTGCCGCGCGCAGGTTCGCGGGCATGGCCACCATCCACACGACGAACTTCATCCCCAGCATCGATGAGGTGTATTAGTCACGACTTGATCGGACAGTAAGTGATTGCCAGTAGGTGGTAGTCATGGTTAACCTTTCTGA
>JBASVF010000096.1:0-5200 GCA_049275795.1 Desulfomonilia bacterium | reverse complement strand
CCTGATCGATAACGCCCTCCCCGAGCTCGAAAAGCGCGCAATCCCGGCCATGCTCTTCATCCCCACCGGTTCGCTGGGCAAAAAGCCGGGATGGATAACGAATGCAAAGAACAGGAACATCGACGAGACCGTCATGAGCGCAAGCCAGGTGCGATCGATCTGGAGCAGGTTGGTACGCATCGGCTCGCACGGCGTAACCCACAGGGACCTCACCCGGCTCACCCGGGAAGAGGCCATGCAGGAGCTCAGGGATTCCAGGGAACACCTGGAGGAATTGCTGGGAGAGAGGGTAGGGAGCTTTGCCTTTCCCTTCGGCAGGTATGACAAGAGCGTGCTCGACCTCGCAGGGAGAGCGGGCTACGGCAAGGTGTTCTGCAGCTGGCCGCAATACCCCCCGTACAAGGCCGGCGGGTTTCTCCTCGGAAGGGTGGATACGAGCCCCGACGACTGGGACCTGGAGTTCCGGCTCAAGATCATGGGGGCGTATCGGTGGCTGCCGGTCGGGATCCGGTTCAAAAGGTACGTATACGGGCTGTTCAAGGTCAACGAGCCTGCCATGCCTCGTTATTCGAGAGAAATCCGGAACTAGGGAGGTGGCACATGTTCAGGCAATTGGCAGAAGGCTATAACGTGGAGATCGATTCGGTTCGCGAAGACCAGTGGTACAGCGCGATACAGGGCTTCGACGACGTCAATATATACCAGACCTGGGCATACGGAGAGGTTCTCTGGGGGCGCGAAAACCTAAGCCACATGGTCCTGAGAAGGGACGGGGACGTTGTGGCATGCGCCCAGGTGCGCATCGCCAGGGTGCCTTTCACCAAGCTGGGCCTTGCGTATATCCGGGGAGGCCCACTCTGGCTCAAGAAGAATGCGGACTGCGACGTCGAGGTGCTGCAGCAGGCCGTGAGAGGCCTTTCCAACGAGTACGTACACAGGCGGGGCCTGCTGTTGAGAATAGCCCCCAGGACCGTTCCCCTGACCAACAACGGCGCCGAGTCGGTATTGAGTTCCGAGGGGTACAGGCTCCATACCAGCGAGTCGTCCAACAGAACGCTCTATGTCGACCTGAAGCATTCCACCGAGGAACTGCGTCAGGCAATACAGCGTCAGTGGAGGAACAATCTCAAGAAAGCGGAAAAGCAAGATCTCGACGTGCAGCACGGTGATGCGGACGAGCTGTATCGGGCATTCAAGGATGTCTACTACGACATGCGCACGAGAAAGCGATTCGTCGAGTACGTCGATATCGAAAAATACCAGGTCATCCAGGACCGTCTGCCCGAGGCTTTCAAAATGGATATCATGGTGTGCCGGTCGGACGGGAACGCATGCGCGGCACTGGTTTCGAGCGTGCTGGGCGATACGGCCGTCAACCTCCTCGCCGCGACGAGCACCTTTGACCTGGAAAACCGTCTGAACGGACTGCACCTGCTGTTCTGGAGGATGCTAGAGTGGGCGAAGACCAAGGAATGCAGGTGGTATGACCTCGGCGGCATAAACCCGTCGAGGAACCCCGGGGGATACCAGTTCAAGAGCGGGATCGCCGGCAAGAAAGGGATCGACCTGCAGTCCATCACGCAATACGAGGCCTGTGCAAGCGCATCGAGCTCGCTGATCGTACAGTGCGGGGACCTGGTGCGCTCCACCTACCGCAAAACCAAGGAGTATCTGCTCGATGGACGCTGAACACGGCTGCGGGTACGTACTCGTCACTCCTGCGCGCAACGAGGAAGCGTTCATCGAGAGAACGATCGTCTCGGTAGTCTCGCAGACGGTCCCGCCCAGGAAATGGGTCATCGTGAGCGACGGCTCCACCGACGCTACCGATGCCATCGTTTCGAGGTACGCTTCCCAATACCCGTTCATCCGGCTCATCCGGAGAGAGTCGGGCGCGAACCGCAACTTCGGCTCGAAGATCATGGCATTCAACGCCGGGTATGCGGCGCTAAAGGATACGACCTATGATCTCATCGGGAACCTGGACGCCGATGTATCGTTCGAGCCCCGATACTATGAAACCATGCTGGAGAAGTTCTCGCAAAACCCGGGGCTGGGTTTGGCGGGCGGAGAGATATACGAGTACTATGACGGAAGGGAATATGCCTACAACTCAAGCCCATGGCATGTCTCCGGGGCGATCCAGCTGTTTCGCAGGGAGGCGTTCGAGGATATCGGGGGATACCGGGCCATCGAGAAGGGATGCGTCGATGCCTTGGCCTGCATCATGGTGCCCATGCGCGGCTGGAAGGTGGAGAAATACCCGGAAATCAAGGTCACTCACTACCGCAGGCAGGGCTCCGCAAAGGGTGTTCTTTCCACGAGGTACCACTACGGCGCCCTCGAGCGCTCGCTGGGCTACCATCCCTTGTACGAGGCATTGAAGTGCGCAAGAAGACTTCGAGAACGACCGTATGTACTCGGGAGCCTCTCACACCTGAGCGGCTACATCATAGCCGGCATCAGGAACGGGCCATACCTCGTCGGCGATGAGGTGCGGGAATACCTACGCAAGGAACACCTGCAGCGGATAAAGCAGCGGATAGCGCAGGTGACCGGGTCCATCATGCGGCTGCGGGGTCCGGCAGGTCTCTGACCGGGCAGAGAATCTTTCAGGCACTATCGTTTGCCATCCCATGGAGGAATAACCGATGAGGATCGGGATCATAGGCTGCGGGTTCATAGCCCAGACACACGCCGGCGCATTGAAGAGACTCGGGCTTGGCGGGGATCTCCATTTCTACGATACGAACCGGGTCCAGGCGGAGAGGCTGGTCGCATCCTGCGGCAGCGGTGCGGTCCATGAGGATCTCGAAACATTGTTTTCAAACAGGGCGCTCGATTGCACCCACATCCTCACCCCTCTGCCGAGTCACTTCCAGCTTGCCGAGAAAGCGCTTGTTTCCGGATGCCACGTCTACATCGAAAAGCCGGTAACTCAGACGGCAGAGGAGTTCAAAGCCCTCTGCGAGCTGGCCCGGAGCAGGGGAAAGGTGCTCTGCGCCGGGTACAGCACCCTGGGAATGCCGGTGATATCGAGGGCGCGAAAGGAAGTGTCCTCGGGGCGGCTCGGGCGGTTGATCTCGGTCCACTGCGATTTCCTGTGCTCATGGCCGGGGAACGTGATCCCGTACGGAGACCCGTCTCACTGGGCATACGGCCTCAAGGGCGGGGTCATCCAGAACATGGTGGATCATCCCTTGAGCCTGGTCGTCGATTCCATGGATGAGATCAATGACGTATCGTGCAGTTTCAGCCGCCGGAACAAGCTGCCCAATGACTGCTTCGACCTCCTGAGCGTCACGATGAAGAACGATGACCAGGTGGGGTCGTTCACCCTTTACCTGGGAAGCGGGCCGGCACAGTGGCAGGTGCACTATTTCCTGGAAGAAGGGATGATCATGGCGGACATGGGCAGGCAGCTGATCAATATCACGAGGACCAAGGGGCCCCAGAACTTTGTGAAAAAAACGCTCAGCGGGCTCGAAACCGGGTTTGGGTATATAAAAGGGACGTTCAGCAACATCGTACAGGTGGCAACAGGCGATCTGCAGAGAAACCCGGGCGTGCAGAACACGCTCGCCGGCTTCTACCAAGCCGTTTCGGGCAGGGGGAGCCTGATCGTCTCGAACACCAAGGCGCAGGATATCACTCGGGTTCTCGACAAGGTGTGGGAAAGCATGGATTCTTCGTGCGCTTGATGCCGCACGGCTTACCAACAGGCGGGACGGTATGAAGATATTCCTGACAGGATACTCCGGTTTTCTCGGGAGGCACCTTGCCAAGGCGTTTGTCGATCATGGATGCTCTATCCGGGCTCTTCTCCATCGGCACAGTGTGAGCCTGAGGGACCTGGATGGGAACATCGAGGTCGCCTGGGGCTCGATCGACGATCCAAGTGTCATCCGTGATGCCCTGATCGGCATGGACGCGGTGGTCCACAGCGCCTGGTCGTTCAGTGCGCCAGGCGACGATCGGCCCACGATAAACGAGCGCGCGGCCTCCATCTTCATCGAGGAGAGTGTAGAGGCCGGCATCGAGAAGTTCGCCTTCATGAGCTCCGTGGCGGTTTACGGCATGGAGCGGCGCGACGGGCTCAAGATCAGGGAAGACCATGCCGGGGCGCGCGGGAAAGAAGAGCGGTTCATCTACCCCTCGGAAAAGATCTCGGTAGAAGAGATGCTCCTTTCGCACGACCGTAAAGGGATGCTCCTGGGCATATTCAGGCCGGGCCAGATCATGGACGAGAAGAAGGGGCCGGCCAAGAAGACCCTGGCCATAGGGCCCTGGAACCTGGGCCTGGGAATAGGCGACGGAAGGAACCTGATGGCATACATCCACGCACAGGATGTGGCCGATGCCGTGCAGAGATGGCTGCTTGAAGGCAGGGAGGACGGGATATTCAACGTCGTGCCCTCCGAGATGTTGAGCGCACGCCAGTGGCTGCGCCTCTGGGGCCTGCACAACGGCATGGATATCCGGCCGGTCTTTCTGCCGGCTGGTGTATTCTCCCTCGGATACCTGGGGATCGGGCTCATGAAGAAGCTCCTGGGCCGGCGGAGCACCAGCGACGTCGACTATGCCATAGCCTGTGCGACCCGGAACCTGTGCTACAGCAACGAGCACCTGAAGAGCACCCTGCAATGGTCGGACACGGTGACCATGAACATGGCTAGGCACGGCCTTTGATGGGGGGACATTTCGAGATGCCGTTTCCTTTCAGCCGTCAGCTGTCAGAGAACAAACTGGCAATGGTCGTCTTTTCCTATTACCCCGCAGACCCGCGGGTGCGCCGCGAGGCAGAGGCACTCGCCAGGGCCGGGTTCGACATCGATGTGGTGTGCCTCAAGGACGAAGCACAGCCGCTCAAGGAAGAGGTGCGCGGGATCACGGTCTATCGCGTCCCGCTCAGACGCAGGCGCGGAAGCAAATTTCGTTACGTCTGGGAGTACCTTGCGTTCATTACCGCCACGTTCTTTCTGGTCGCATGGCTGCATATTCGAGAGCGCTATCGTGCAGTCCACGTGCACAACATGCCCGATATCCTGGTGGCGAGCGCGCTCCTGCCCAGGATCACCGGATCGAAGGTCATCCTCGACCTGCACGACCCCATGCCTGAAGTATTCATGGCAAAGTATCCCTCCATGGGCAAAACGCACCCTGTCATCCGGCTGCTCACGGCCCTGGAAAGGTTCAGCAT
>JBASVF010000095.1:0-20426 GCA_049275795.1 Desulfomonilia bacterium | reverse complement strand
GGCCGTAGATGTCCGGATGGTTGCACGCGTTGCCCACGAGCATGATCCGGACACCCTCCCCGCTCGCGGCGGGGGCCTTGCGCCTCAGTTCCTCGAGGAGGGCCTCAAGACGCTCCCGGAGCTCGGAGCGGTCCATGATCATGGAGGCTTTCACCAGCGCGTGGAGCTCTTTGCCGGAAAGCAGCCCCGGGTTCTTCGCATTGAGCGTGTAGATCTCAGAGAGGCTCGAGCGGACTGCGTTGAGCGTCCGTATCGCCGACCTCAAGTCCTCGTCCGTGATCTCCAGGTGAAAGTACGCCTCGAGCTCCTTCCTGAACTTTTGGAGCACGTCTTCCAGGTACTGCCGGGCGCTCTGCGTGGTCAGCTTGACCGGGAGCACCACGTCGGCGAAGAAGCCGTGGCTCGTGTTGAGCCTCCAGATGTCCGAAAGGCGCTGGATGGAGTCGCAGGTGTGGGGAAACACGGTCCCGTCGAGAAAGTCCAGGTCCCCCGAGAGCGATCCGGCCAGGACCCCCCTCACCAGGGAGCAGCAGTAGGACTGCAGGTGCCTGTCCGAGATGCCGGTATCCTCTCGACCTCCGAAGAGCCTCATAGGATGGAGCCCGGCGGCCAGGATAATCTCCTCGGGGGCATAGGTGCAGCAGTACCCGACCACGAGCCGCCCCCTGTCTTTGAGCCTGCGTGCATATGCGCCGGGATCAGCGGCGATGTCTATGAACTCTTTCATGTTCTCCATGTACGATCCCCTGTGCAGAGATGGTGAACCCGCCCGGCCGGTTCCCGGTATCTCTCTCCACGGGCCGGCTCTACTGACCCTCCAGAACATCCACAGTGCTGCCTCACGCGAAAAATGCCTTCCCTCGTGGGGCGGGCGGGAAAATGTTAATTCATTATATCATCATGTAATGGTTTCTTTCAATGAAAAAACAGCATATAATACATCAAAATATAACACGGTCCGGGAGAAAGCCATGCACAAGGTGTCGGTTCCGTCGAGTCGCTGGCATGGGAACATCGAGCGCGAGCTCACGTTTCCCGAGCGCTGGGAAGTGAGCAACCTCACCTCGCCGGGCTTGGACAAACCCGGACTGAGCCCCGAGGAAATCAGGGCCCGGATCAATGAGCCCGTCGAGGGCCCGGGCCTCGAGGAGCTGGCCCGAGGCAGGAACCAGGCCGTGATCGTGTTCGACGACATGACCAGGCCCACGCCGGTGAGCGATGTAGCCCCGTTCGTGCTCGAAAGCCTGCACCGTGCCGGCATGACGAAGGACCGGATCCGCTTTCTCTGGGCCCTGGGCGCCCACGGCGCCTGCGACATGATCAGCGCCCGCAAGAAGCTGGGCGACGAGATCGTCGAAAACTACGCGGTGTACAACCATGACCCGTTTCAGAACACCGTACGCATCGGACGCACCCCTACCGGACTCGAGCTGTGGCTCAACCGCGAGTATCTGAACTGCGACCTGCGGATCGGCATCGGCTGCATCACCGCCCACGTTCATGCAGGGTTCGGAGGGGGGGCCAAGATCGTCATGCCGGGCGTTGCCGGGATCGAGACCATCAACCAGTTCCACAACCTGCTCTACCGGGATCAGAGCAGGACCGGCCTGGGCAACTTCGACAACAACATCATGCGCGCTGAGTGCGATGCCGCGGGAGATCTCGCCGGTCTGGACTTCAAGATCGACTGCCTCATCAACCGCCGGGGAGAGATCACGGACCTCTTTGCCGGGCCCTTCAGGGCGGCTCACGCCGCGGGGGCGGCCCAGGCCAGGGAGCACTACGGCATACCCCATTCCTCGGGCTACGACATCGTTGTCTGCAATGCCTACGGCAAGGCAAACGAGGCCGCCATAGCACTGATGCTCGCGCTGACAGCCCTCAAGCCGGGTGGAACGGGCGTCGGGGTGCTCATTGTCGACGCACCCGAGGGCCAGGTGCCCCACTACGTGATGCGCTCCTGGGGAAGCGGCTACGGCGGAAGGCACTACACGCTCAGGCCGCCAGGGTTCGTGTCCCTGTTCATGGAGAAGCTCGTCGTGCTCAACCCCTGGCCGGACAGGACCTCCCTGGACCTCGTCTGCGACGCCTGCGACGCGGAGTGCGTAAGGACCTGGGAAGAGGTGCTCGGAATCCTGGAACGGCACTATCCGGGCCCGGCCAGGGTGGCAGTCATCCAGGACGGCACCATGCAGTACATGAAGGCGCAGGCGGGATGACGATCGTCCCGGAAAGCGCCGTCCAGTGGTTGATGATCAGGGGGGACATGGCAGGAACAGTCATCAGAAGCGGCAGGCCGGAAATGGACCGTTCCGACGGAGGAGACTTGAGATGAGCCGCATCGAACACCCGGAGCACTGGGAAGACCGGATCGTCACCCCGCGAGAGGCCCTGAGCCATGTTCATCCTGGAATGAAGATCTTCCTGAGCACCGGGGTGGCTGAGCCGCGGACCCTGGTCAAGCACCTCGTGGCTTCAAGCGAGCCCAACCTGCAGGACCTGGAGCTGATCCAGCTGGTGAGTCTGGGCGACGTGATTACCATGAAGGAGTTGCAGAGCCAGAAGTTCAGGCTCAAGACCTTCTTCTCGGGATGGGTAGCGAGCGACGCCATCACCCAAGGTCGCGTGGACCTCATACCCAGCCGGTTCGCGCGCATCCCCTCCCTGATCGCGTCACAGATGCTGCCCATCGATGCGGCCTTCGTGCAGATCACCCCGCCCAACGAGGCCGGCTACTGCAGCCTGGGCATGGCCCTGGACGTTGCCCGCCACGCCATGGAGCAGGCATCCCTGGTCATCGGCGAGATCAACCCCGAGATCCCGTTGACCTACGGCGACACCTTCGTGCCGATCTCCGAGTTCAACCTGCTGGTGCGCTCCGAGGAGCGGCCCATCTGCTTCCCGCGCTGGCCCCTCGATGAGGTATTCGACCAGGTGGGGGCCAACGTGGCCTCGGTCATCGAGGACGGCAGCTGCGTGAGCTTTTCCATCGGCCCGCTCTACGAGGCCCTGGCCAGGCACCTCACCATGAAGCGCAACCTGGGCGTCCATACGCCCTTCTTCACGGATGCGCTCATGGATCTGGTCAAGAGCGGGGCCGTGACCAACCGCAACAAGAGGTCCTACCGCGGGAAGTGCCTGACCTCCTATGCCATCGGGAGCCGCGAGCTCATGGCCTGGCTCGACCGCAACCCCCTGGTGGAGTTCCAGGCCATCGACACGGTGTTCAACCCGGTGCAGATCGGCATGAATCCGCGGTTCATCGCCGTGATCCCGGCACGCAAGGTGGATCTCGCCGGCCGAGCAGCCATGCACATCGGCAAGGGCAACGTGGCCGCAACGCCCGGCGAGGTCGCGGACTTCGTCAACGGGGCCGAGCTCTCGGAACGCGGCAGCGTGATATTTGCGCTTCCCAGTAGGAACCTAAAGGGCAAGTCCAATATCCTGCTCTCCGTGGAAGGGCTGCCCAACCAGCTCAGCCTGCAGGAGTCCGTGGACATGGTGGTCACCGAGTACGGGGTGGCCAACATGCGCGGCAGAACCGTACGCGAACGGGCGCAGTTCCTCATCGACATCGCTCACCCGGACGACCGGCGAGAGCTCTTCGAGCAGGCCAAGAAGCACCGGATCCTCTACCCCGACCAGATCTACCTGCCGGAATCCGCCAGCCTCTACCCTGCCGAGCTGGCCGTGAAACACATCTTCAAGGGCGGTATCGAGGTGCGGTTCCGGGCCATCAAGCCCTCGGACGAGGAGGAGATGCGCAGACTCTTCTACCGCTTCTCGGACCGGACGGTCTACTACCGCTACTTCAGCCCGATCAAGGTGATGCCCCACGCCCGGATGCAACAGTACGTGAACATCGACTACGTGGACACGCTCTCCATCGTCGGCCTCACGGGCCCGCCAGAGGAGGAGCGCATCATCGCCGAGGCCCGCTTCGTGAGGGACTCCAAGAAACCCTACGGAGACGTGGCCTTCGTGGTGGAGGAGGCATACCAGGGCATCGGGATCGCCTCGTTCCTCTACGAGATGCTCGTCCACCTGGCCATGGAGCGGGGGCTCCACGGGTTCGTGGCAGATGTCCTGGCAACGAACAAGCCCATGCTCAAGGTCTTCGAAAAGGGCAGGTACCCGGTCAGGGCAACCCTTTCGCAGGGGGTCTACGAGCTCACCATTACCTTCGAGAAATAGGCCTCCCGGTGAAAGCCCCTGCCGGGAGCCCGTACCTCGTGTGCTGCTGACGGCATCGCTGAACCCAGAGGACTGTTCACCCTGCGCAGCGTATTATCGCCAAGGGCCTGCTCTTCCCGCAAGGGGCATCAACGCCCCTGGGGAGGAGGCCCGATTCTTTGATGACAGCTGTCTCGCCCGCGCGGGGCATCATCACCCATGATGGTCATGCAATCGCAGCAGTCCGAGCCGCCAGACATCCTCACGGCTGCTCGAGACCTGAGAGCAACTCCTCGAACAGCGCGCTCTGTTCGTCGTGCTCCCGGGTGAGCCTTTCGAGCTCGGTGAACAGGGCCTCGATCTCCTCCTCGCAGGCGTGGATCTCGACAGATATCCCGGAGATGCGCTTCCCGTCCCTGGCCTGGGTCGCCTCCTGCATGGCCGCGTGCAGGAGCTTGAGCCTCTGCTCGCGTTCCTCGATCCCGGACTCGGCCCGAGCAATGGCCTCCTCCAGCGGGCCGATCACGCGGGAACGCTCGGTGATGACCTCGGCCCGGCGCCTGCGGAGCTCCTTCCGGTCGAGCTTCTCCTGGCCGTTCTTCTCGCCCTTCGATCTCTTCGGGGCTGCAATGTTCTCGAGCTCGTCCCCCCAGCCGCCCTTGTCGAGAAAGCGCTGGTAGCCGCCCTCGAACACCTCGATGGAGCCGTCGCGAAAGATGACGAGCCGCTCGGCCAGCGCGTGGAGGAACATTTCGTTGTGGGTGACCATGACCACGGTCCCCTCGAAGTTGTCCAGGGCGGCCAGCAGGGCGTCGTTCGACTCCATGTCCAGGTGGTTGGTCGGCTCGTCCAGGAAGAGCAGGTTCACCGGGGACGCCAGCAGCTTCCCGAGCATCACGCGGCTCTTCTCGCCGCCGGAGAGGACCTCGATCTTCTTGAGCGCATAGTCTCCCTCGAACATCATAGCCCCGCAGATGTCGCGGGCCTTCTGGCGGTCGATGTCGGGGTGGCTCATGCTGATCTCTTCCTCCACGGTCCTCGAGTCCACCAGGTTCGAGACGTTGGTCTGCTCGAAGACCCCGGTGACGGTCTTGGGGTTGAGCACGATCTCGCCCTCATCGGGTTTGAGTCCGCCCGAGAGCAGCTTCATGAGCGTGGTCTTGCCCTTGCCGTTGGGGCCGATGATGCACACCCTCTCCCCAGGCCTCAGGGTGATACTGACGTCTCGAATGAGCGGGGAAGCCGGGTCCCAGGAGAAGCTCAGGCCGTGTGCCGCCAGCACGTACTTGCCCACGAAGGGCTCGTAGCGGAAGGAGAACTCGAGGGCCTTGATCTTCTCGAGCTTCTCTTTCTTCTCCATCTTCTCGATGGTCCGGATTCTCGACTGCACGAGGCCCACCAGCCTCGCCTTGGCCCGGAACTGGTTGATGAAGGCCTCCATCTCCCGGCGCTTGCGCTCGTCGTTGAGGCGGGTTTTCTCGTAGACCTCCTCGTCCTGGGCGATCTGGGTGTAGTACTTGCCGGTATCGCCCTGGATCTTGCGGATCTTCCTGCGATGGATGCCCATGGTATGGGTCACGATCTTGTCCATGAAGGTCCGGTCATGGGTGACGAGGATGAGCTCGCGCGGCCATGACGCCAGGAAGCGCTCGATCCAGCGGATCGAGGTGATGTCGAGGTAGTTGGTGGGCTCGTCCAGGAGCAGGAGGTCAGGCTCGGAGACGAGCACCTTGGCCAGGTTCAGCCTCACCTGGTAGCCGCCCGAGAACTCGAAGGGGCTGCGCTTCATGTCCTGGGGCGAAAACCCCAGCCCGGCGAGCACCTTCTCCACCTTCCAGTGCTGGTCCGCCTGGGTCTGGGGCAGGCCCTTCATCCCCTCGGCGAGCACCGTGTCCTCAGTGAAATCCAGGTGCTGCCTCACGTAGCCGATGCGGTAATTCTTCGGAACGATGATCTGCCCGGCATCAGGCTGTTCCTCGCCGATGATCATCTTGAGAAGCGTGGTCTTGCCGTGCCCGTTCCTGCCCACCAGGCCCACCCGCTCCCGGGGGTTGATCTTGAAGCCGGTGTCTTCCAGCAGGGCCTGCCGGGCAAAGCTCTTGGAGAGATTCTCGGCGCTTACCATGGCGATACCATATACCAGTACACGGTACAGTCAAGGTGCAAATGCGCCCCTTGAGGCATGCCGAACCATGAGGTCCCGGGCCGTCTTCCCCGGTTCCCGGGCGGCTCCCTGCGTGAAGCCGCCCTGCTGCCGGTCAGCCGCCGTGGATCACCCGTGCCTGAGGAACTCCTCCCTGGTCTGCGTCCTCCTCAAGAGCTTCCTGAAGTCGTGGAGCTCGGTGGACCGTATGAAATGGTCGAGGTCCTCGTACTGCTCTTCCAGGGGCAGAAAGATCGCTTCCATGCCGCTCGCCTCTACCTTTGAGGCCGAGCTGAGCATGAGCTCGCGCTTGCCTCCGCCGAAGCACAGGATGCACCGCCTCGTTCCGTACCGGGCCAGGGTCTCGCACTGTGCCGCGTTCAGCCCTTCCCTGCCGACGCCCACCACGGGCCTGTAGTCGATCCGGTCCACGAGGAGCGCGTCCAAGAGCCCCTCCACCACGAGCAGCTCCTCGGCGCCCCGGTGCCTGTACAGGAGGAAAGGCACGTCAGAGAGTGCCGAGAGGTCGGTCAGCGGCCTGTAGGCCTCCGGGCCCTTTTTCGATACATCTCTGCCGATCATGCCCATGAGCCTGCCCGAGGAGTCCCGGTAGGGGATGGTGAGCCTGAACTCCTCGGCATCCTCCATCCAGAAGCCCTGCATACCCGTATCGACGAGCGCCGTCTCGACCCCTTGGGAGAAAAGGTGCTCGCGGGTCCGGGCGCGGCCGGGATAGAACCCGAAGGACGATCCCTCCACCTCCCCCATGGCGTACCTGCGGCGGTAGAGGTAGAAGAGCTCCTTCTCTCCCGCAGGGGAGTAGAGCTGCGCGGTGAAGTACTCTGCCATGAGCTCGAGAAGCGTGGACCTGCTCAGCTCGCCCTCCCAGTCCGCCTTGCCCAGGTCCCGGGTGTCGATGGCCGACTCGCGGCCCAGCATGTCGAGCGCCTGTAAAAAATCCATGCCCTTTGCGAGCTGGAGAAAGCGGAGCCAGTCACCCCTCGCGCCGCACACGAAGCAGAAGTACCCCGGCCTGTCGCGATAGATGATGAGGGTCGGGTGCTCGTCCTCGTGAAACGGGCACCGGGCGATGTAGCCGCCCGCGCGCTCCTGGAAGTCCTGGAGGTACCCGAAGAGGGTCTTTACATACCCCCTGTCCATCAGCGTGGCGTACATGCGCTCGATCGCTCCTGCCATCCGGTGCTCTCCTCGTCGGAACATGTGGATATATGCGGTTCTTGTAGCCGCATTGCCGTTAAAATGCAACCGGGCGATTGCTCGCTGCCTGCATGCCCGGCATACCTGAGGGCGCCGGGTAAACAGGATACCTGGGCCTGACCTCCGGCAAGGCGGTTTTGAAACGGTTCGGCCGCCCCTTGGTGAGACAAAGGAGATTGCATGGCATTCAAGGATTTGCCGCTCGGACGCTGCAGGTTGGGTACGCGCGCTCTATTCGGGAGCAGGCGCCGCGCGGCGGGCTTGCCGTAATCCAATACCCATAACCCCCTGGCAGCTTGGAGCTGCTGTATTTTCAGCCCTGCTGCAACAGCTCGTCCCTCTTTGGCCCTGCAGCGATCCGCCCGTTGATTCCACCGTGTTGAAACAGGAAGAGGGCCGTGTTTCGGCCCTCTTCCTGAGCGTACCATTCCACTTGCGTTCTATGAGATGCTTCCTGTACCAGTCCCGGTTTCGCTGCGGCGGCGGACGCTATGCAAGCGGCTTTTCGGCAGCCACGTTCTTTCCTGCGACGCGTCCGTACACGAAGCAGTTCACCAGGAGAGCCCCGCTCGCCGGGTATGCGGCAAAGACCCAGTTCGCCTCGCCCGCGGAGTACAGCCGTGGTATGGGTTCTCCATAGGGGTCGAGTACCTGTGATTTGATGTTCGTGTTCAATCCTGCAAGGCAGAGGACCAGGGAGACTCCTGCCTTGCATATGTCGTAGGGCGGCTTGTCGAGTGCGACCAGGGCTTTCTTCTTGCCGAACTCCTCGTCTACCCCGGCCTGTGCATACCGGTTGTGCCTTTCGACGGTTTCCTTGAGAACGCCGGGATCGAGGCCGACCAGTTTCGCAAGCTCCGGAATGCTCTGGGCTGTCTTGATCGCCCCGCTGTCCAACTCGTTCTTGAGGCCCTTGGACAAACCATAGCCGATGGTTTCACCGGCGTCCGCCGTCCTTTTATCGAAGATGATGTACGCATTCTTCTGCCTCAGGATGCGGGGATTGCTGATCATGTAGTACTCGGTTTCGTCCATGAACCTCTTTGCGGTCTCGTTTACCATGATCGTCGGATACTTGTAGAACAGATGGGGGTAAGAAAGCATCCTCACGCTCGAACCCTCTTCGATCTCGATTCCAGGGAGCGCATCGGGAGGATCAATGGCGCCCGTGAGGAAGGGTGCGCCGATCTGCTGGGCCATCAGGATTCCATCGCCGGTCGAGCCCATACCTGAAACGGGCACTGCTTTCAAATGGATGGGGAAGTATTTCTTCATGAAATCCTTGCTGCGTGCGATGCCGCCGCTCGCAATGACCACGCCCCGCTTTGCCTGTATGTAGATCTTCTTGCCGTCCTTGTCCTTGGCCAGGATGCCGATGACCTCACCCTTGGAACCGGTGATCAGCCTCTCCGCGGACACCCGGTATAATACTTCGATATTTCTTTCTTTCACGGCCTCGACGAGCGCCTTCATGATCCCGCCGCCCCTTCCGACGGCACAATGACCGCGTTTGACAGGCGGAGTCTCGGATGCAAACTGCTCTTCCAGGCCTGAAAGGTAGAGGCTCTCCGGCGGGAACTCGACCCCGAGGCCGATGAGCCATTCCACGGCATCGGCGGAATTCTCAGCGAGATATCTCGCCACCTCCGGTTCTACGAGATTGTTGTTGACCGCCATCCAGTACTTGTACATCCCTTCGGGGGAATCGTTGATCCCGGCCTTTTTCTGGACCGAGGTCCCGCTGGCATAGACGATACCGCCGCTGAGCGCGGTGCTTCCTCCGGCCATGGGCATCTTCTCCAGGATGAGGACCTTTGCACCCGCATCATGGGCCTCGATCGCCGCGGCAGCTCCCGCTCCGCCGAACCCGATGACGATGACATCCGTTGATACATACCATTTTTTCGGGGGAGGTGTTGGAATGGCATTGGCCACATTCCCTGCTCCCAGAACAGCTGCACCGGCTCCAAACGCTGCAACGCCCTTGATGAAACTTCTTCTCGATGTCTTCTTTGAATCAGGCATTTGGTACCTCCACTGGTAGATTTTGTTTTGGAATGGTAGCCCAAGAAACTATATACTCCAGGGCTTAACTAGTGTCTATGCAGAAGCCGACATTCTATAGGAAAACGCCGTCTGCAAGAGATCCGCAGAGAGCACGGCACGCCCCTTCCCCTGCAGCCGGTCCATCATGGGGTTCGCTCAGGGTAAATGCAGATGTTTTAGAGTAATATAAAGGAGCGGGCACTTGCCCAGCAATCAACGAATGCATCGACCCGGATCAGGATGCTCATAGAGGGTACGGTGATCATGGTTGCCGCCTGAGACAAGATGGTGGGGAAATCCGGTGAGGTGCTCAAGGAGATAAAGGAGTAGATCGACAGGCTCTCCCAATTCATGGAAGATATTGCCACCTCCTGGGCGGAACAGACCAACGGGGTCGACAACGTGAACCGTGCTATCTCGCATATCGATTCCATGACCCAGCATAACACCGCCATCGTGGAACAGCTGGCGAGAATAGCCGAGAAGCTGAGCTCCGAGTCGGATACCCCCAGCCGGGCCGTGGGCCAGTTCAAGGTTTCGAGAGATCTCAGACCGGGTAACAACGGGTGATCGAGAAACATCAGGGGCATACCCCGATCGATTCCCAGGCGTATTTTCCCGACAGGACCTTCGAGTCCGCCCGGGTGAGCAGGTGATTCAGGCAGCCTTGTCCCTGACCCTCAAACAGCTGCCGATCACCTGGTCCTTGTCCACCCAGAGCCGGTTGAGCCATGCCTGGAAGTGCTTCTGGTAGTCGGGGTCGTTGCTGTAGTCCCCGCGCAGCTCTGTGGTGATGGGGATTACCTCAACCCGGACGATAATTTCGTCCTGCGAGCAGCAGAGGAACTCCCAGAAGGTCTTGACGCCCCGGGGGTAGATGATCGTGGTGTTGATGATGTGGTTGAGGTTGCCCTCCATGGCCGAGAGCACGAAGGATATCCCGCCCGCCTTGGGCTTGAGCAGATAGGTGAAAGGAGAGGACTGGTCGGCGTGCTTTTTCGGGGTGAAGCGTGTGCCCTCCACGAAGTTCATCACCGCGATCGGCATCCTGCTGAACCGCTCGCATGCCTTCTTCGTTATCTCCAGGTCCTTTCCCCGCATGTGGGGGTTCTTCTCGAGGAACTCCCGGGAGTAGCGCTTCATGAAGGGGAACTCCAGGGCCCACCAGGCAAGACCCATGATCGGGACCCAGATGAGTTCCTTCTTCAGGAAAAACTTGAGCAGGGGGATCCTGCGGTGAAACACCTTCTGAAGGACGAGGATGTCGACCCATGACTGGTGGTTCGATATCACCAGGTACCGGCCTCTGGGATTCAGGCCCTCGAGGCCGCTCACATCCCACCTGATGTTCTTGGTCAGTCTGAGGTTTGCGTTATTGCCCGCGATCCACATCAGGGCGATCTCGTTGAGCACGGCATTGCACCGGTCCTGCCAGGCCCGGATGGGAATGATCAGCTTCAGGCCTGCAATGGGAAAGAGGAAGCACGCCCAGAACAGGGTATTGACGACCATGAGCGCAAACGAGATCGCGCCCAGGACCTGGGCCGGGACAAGCGACAGAACCTTGACATGCCATGATCGAGACTCCCTGTAATTGCACTGCATACCTCTTTACCCTCTCACCATCTGAGTTGATGCCGCGCCGCTGCGAACAGGTCACCCCAGCGCATGCAGGCCCGGCACCTTTCCGCCGATCCGCCCGGGCGTTCCAGTTCGAAGAAGTCCGCCTTTTACCCGGGTTCCGGCAAGTCACGGGGAGAGACTACCACAGGTAGGGGTTCCTGGAATGTAAAAGCTGGGTAAAACCAGCGTTTTTCTGCTTACGAGCATGAAAAAAGGGGCCGCCGTTTCCGGCGCCCCCTTCCCTGTTTCATTGCAGAGGTGGAACCGATCAGTCGCAGAGCTCGAACACGGCCGCAGCTCCCATGCCGCCGCCGATGCACATGGACTCGACGCCGTACTTTGCGCCGCGTTCGCGCATCTCGTTCATGAGCTGGGCGCAGAGCTTCGCTCCGGTGCATCCAAGCGGGTGGCCCAGGGCGATTGCGCCGCCGTTCACGTTGATGATCCGCTTGTCGCTGTCGTAGGCCCACAGCTCCTTCTTGTCGTAGAGACCGAGCTGCTGGAACGAGTAGATGCACTGCGAAGCAAAGGCCTCGTTCACTTCCCAGAGGTTGATGTCTTCGACCTTCAAGCCGGCAATCTTCAAGGCCTTTGGAATGGCGTAGGCGGGCCCGACGCCCATCTCGTCGGCACGGCATCCGGCCGTGGTGTAGCACAGGATCTTGGCGATGGGCTTCACGCCGAACTTCTTGACCGCGTCCCCGCTCATGACCAGGGTTGCGGCCGCGCCGTCCGTGGTCTGGGAGGAGTTGCCGGCCGTGACCGAGCCCATGGCCGCGAACGCGGGTCTGAGCTTTGCAAGCCCTTCAATAGTGGTCTCCGGCCTCACGCCGTCATCGAAGTCCTGGATGAAGGTCTCCTTGACCATGATCCCGTCCTTTTCCTTGAACCGCACCGCGGGGGTGGGCACGATCTCCTTGAAACGGCCGTTCTTCTGTGCGGCGGCCGCCTTCATCTGGGAGTGGTATCCCCACTCGTCCTGCATCTCGCGGGTGATGTTGTAGCGCTTGGCCACGTTCTCTGCGGTCATGCCCATGGAGATGTAGACGTCCGGGTTCTTCAGAGCCTGCTCGGGATGAGGCCTGGGGAGGTTGCCGCCCATTGGAACGATGGACATGGACTCCAGGCCCGCGCCGATGGCCACGTCACAGTAGCCGGCCATGATCCTCATGGACTGCAGCGCAATGGCCTCGAGGCCGGAGGCGCAGAACCGGTTGACCGTGGCGCCGCACGTGCTGTCAGGGAACTCGGCGATCTGGGCGATGATGCGGCCGATATTCAAGCCCTGCTCAGCCTCGGGGAACGCGCAGCCGACCAGGATGTCATCGACGTCCTTCTTCTCGATCGCGGGCGTCCTCTCCATCAGGCCGTTCAAGGCGGCCTTCAAGAGGTCCTCGGGTCTCGTGTACGCAAAGGCGCCCTTCCCCCTCCTGCATCCAGGGGTCCTCACCGCATTAACGATATATGCTTCTTTCATGAGTTATCCTCCTGTTCTTCTCAATTCATCTCTACAGCATCAGCGGCTTGCCGGTCTTCATGATGTGCTCGGCCATCTTCTGCGTGTTCTCGGTCTTCCACAGGTCGACGAAGGCCTCACGCTCGAGCTTCATGAGGTGCTCCTCGCTCACCGCGGTACCGGAGGGAACATCGCCGCCGGACATGCACATGCAGATCTTCTTGGCTATGAACTCCATGTGGGGCGGGATGTAGCCGCCGCCGGACATGTTGAGCATCTCGGCCCAGATCATGCCGATAGCCTCGCGGCCAAGCACCGGTATCTTGGTCTTCAAGGGCGGTGCATAGCCGTCCTCGACCATCTTCAGGACCTCTTTCTTTGCCTCGCCGATGAGGTTGTCGCGGTTCATGACGATGCGATCCACCGGCCGGAGGAATCCGTTCTTCCTAGCGTCGGCCGCGGACTTCGAGACCTTTGCCTGAGCCACGTTCATGAAGGCGGGGATGAAGAACCCGGCCAGGTCGGTGAGCTTGGCGGCCTCGGGCTTGCTCTCGATGAAGCGCCGCCAGAGGTTGATCATGCCGCAGCCGCCGCGTACCAAGCCGGCGCCGATCTCGACCAGCCCCATGAAGAGGTCGGTGTGGGCCACGATCTTGTCAGCCGCCAGGCAGACCTCGCAGCCGCCGCCCAGCGTCAGGCCGAAGGGCGCGGCAACCACGGGATAGCGGCTGTAGCGGGTGCCCATGATGCCCTTGTGCACGACCCGGATGAAAGAGTCGATCTCACTGAAGTTGCCCGCCTTTGCAAGGCTCAGCATATAGGCGAGGTCTCCACCGGCGGAGAAGGCCGGGGGCATGCCGCCCGCCTGGTTGCCGATGACCATGCCCACGCCGTTCTTGTCGACGTACTCGCCGGCCTGCTGCATGAACTCCACCATCTCCTTGTTGATGGCGTTCATCTTGGAGTGGAACTCGAGGCAGAACACGCCGTCTCCGATGTCGATGAGCGAGCAGGAAGGAACGGTCAGCACGACCTTGTTCTCTGCCTTGAAGACGTTCAGGTCCAGGGCCTTGGCACTGGTCCTGACCTCCTTGTAGGAGCCGGAGGCGAAGTCGAAGAAGTATTTCTTGCCGTTCTCGAGCTTGTAGAACGAGGTGGCGCCGGAGGAGAGCATCTTCTTGACGTTCTCGGGCACCTTCATCCCGTCCTTCTCCATTTTTTCGACAGACTCCTTGACCCCGATGGCATCCCAGCTCTCGAAGGGGCCCATGGCGAAGTTGTAGCCCCACTTCATGGCATTGTCGATCTCCACGATCGTGTCGGCGATCTCGGGGATGCGGTTGGCTGCATAGATGAAACCGCCTGCAGAGACCTTCCAGGCGAACTTCGCAGCCTTGTCGTTGCCGTAGAGCAGGGCCTTCATCTTCTCGGGCAGGGTGGCTGCCTTCTTGGCGGCCGCCAGGCTCTCATAGTCGGCCTTGCCGTACTCGACGTACTCGCCGGTCTTGGGGTCGATGACCTTCTTGATCTTCTTCCACTCGGGGGTAATCTCGGTTTTGTAGAACCCGGCCTTGGTCTTGTTGCCCAGGAGCTTCTTCTCGACCATGGTCTTCACGAATTCCGGGAGGTCGAACACGCTGCGCTCCTCGTCGTCAGGGCACAGGTCATAGTTGTTCTTTGCCACGTGAGACATCGTGTCGAGGCCGACCAGGTCGGAGGTCTTGAAGATGGCGGTCTTGGGACGGCCCATGGGCGGTCCGAAGATCTCGTCGACCTCGGGGATGGTCATTCCTTCCTCGAGCATGATCTGCATGGTCTTGCCGATACCGTGCACACCGATCCGGTTGCCGATGAAGTTTGGGGTGTCCTTGGCCCAGACGATGCCCTTGCCCAGCATCCTCTCTCCGAAATCAGCGATGAAATCGAGCACCTCTTTCTTGGTGAACTCGCCCGGGATGATCTCGAGCAGGTGCATGTAGCGCACCGGGTTGAAGAAATGAGTCCCCAGGAAGTTTTCCTTGAACGCCTTGCTGCAGTTTTCGGACATGGCCTTGAGCGGGATGCCCGAGGTGTTGGAGGACACGATGGTGTTCGGGCTGCGTACTGCATCGATGCGGGCGAAGAGATCCTGCTTTATCTTGAGATTCTCCACCACGACCTCGACGATCCAGTCGCACTCGGCCAGCTTGCCGAAATCGTCCTCAAGGTTGCCCGTAGTGATGCGGCTGACGTCCGCCTTTGAGAAAAACAGCGGGGGCTTGGCCTTCGTGGCGGCTTCCAGGCCGGCGGTGACGATCCGGTTCCTGGCCTTGGGATCATTCTTTTCCTCGTCTTTCAGGTCGAAGGGCACGATGTCCAGCAGCAGCACGTCCACGCCTGCACCGGCCAAGAGCGCGGCAATCCCGCCCCCCATGATGCCTGACCCGATAACCGCGGCCTTTTTGATTTTCCTGACCATTACTACCTCCTCCGTATATGGGTTATTTAAAGGGAACTCTGTCCTGGATGAACCTTCATTCAGTTTATCATGCATGGATTTTGAAGTCAATAAATTGAATCCACCAAAACCGCCGACCGCGAAATACTTCCGGCTGGCCTGCGCGGTTGGGCGTTATCTGAATGGAATTCATGGTTTTTTCATCCTCCACGGCGAGGGCGAACCGGTCCATCCTGGGGAAAGTGAGGCGTTTTGGGCCACGGAGCATTGGCCTGCCCGATAAGGCGGCTCCTCCCCTGCGGTGATCGAGCCGCCGGCCTCGCCCCGGTCCCTTCCTTCTGATGCCGGTATGTAAAACCGATGAGAAACGTGGTATGTTTACAATCAGCGGAAGAAAGCCTCTGGTGATCCGCCCGGGGCGGCGGCCGGACCGGGGAGAGCCGTTCAGCCGCCCGCTGCCGAGAATGAGATGGAGCCTTGGATGGAGAAACGAGGAGCCCCTGCCCGGAAACCGGAAAAAAGCCTCATCCGTTCCCGAATGGAGTACCGGGATGCGGGATCGGCCGATGACTATGAGCTCATCGACAGCGGCGGTGGCCGGAAGTACGAGCGCTTCGGCGGGTACCGCCTCGTCCGGCCCTGTGCTCAGGCTATCTGGCGGCCGCAGAAAGACCCTTCAACCTGGAGGGATGCCGACGCCTCGTTCGATCGCATAAAGGGAAACCGATGGGACATCCGGACCGCTCTGCCCGGCGAGTGGGTCATCACGGTCTCGGGCATGCGCTTCAGGCTCTCCCTGACAGACTTCGGCCATCTGGGCATCTTCCCTGAGCAGCGCGAACTGTGGAGCTGGATAACGGGCATGGTGGAAGCCGCCAAGACAGTCAGGACCGGGCAGGTGACCGTGCTCAACCTCTTCGCCTACTCGGGCGGTGCAACCATGGCGGCCGCCAGGGCAGGGGCCAGGGTATACCACGTGGATGCTTCGAAGGGCATGGTGACCTGGGCCAGGCAGAACGCTGCGATCAACGGGCTCGAAGGCGCCCCCATCCACTGGATCGTCGAGGATGTGAACCGGTTCCTTGACCGCGAGATCAAGAGAGGCAGGCGCTACGACGCGGTGATCCTCGATCCCCCTACCTTCGGTCACGGCAGGCGCGGAGAGGTCTACAAGATCGAACGGGAGCTCGCCGCCACCATCGAGAAATGCCGCGGCCTCCTGTCTGAGGCGCCCCTGTTCCTCCTGCTGACGTCGCACACCCCCTTCTGCACGCCCGTTGCCATGGCGAACTTTCTCGTATCCGCCTTCGGGTCTTCGGACGATGCCCGCATCGAGCAGGGAGAAATGCTGCTCACCGGGGCCCCCGGCGTGCTCCCGGTACCGAGCGGCACCTTCGCCCGGTGGTTCCCGGTAGGCCGCCCGGAGGTCAGCCGGTGAACGACCACCGCCTCGAACCGGGCCCGGAAGTGCTCTACCTGGACAACCATCTCCTGGCCCTCAACAAGCCCTGCGGCATCCCGACCCAGCCCGGCGGAGCGTCGAATGGGAGCATGGAGGAGAGCGCCCGGGAGTTCATCAGGCTTACCCGAGGCAAGCCGGGCAACGTGTTCCTCCACGCGGTGCATCGGCTCGACCGGGTTGCGAGCGGCATTACGCTCTTCTCACTTACCGGCAAGTCGCTCAGCAGGATGAACGACCTGATGCGCACTAACAGGACAACCAGGATCTACCATGCCGTGATCACGGGCAAGCTCCCATGTGAGCAGGGACGGCTCGAGAACTTCCTGCGCCATTCCCGCCTCCGGTCCGTGCTCTCGGAGGAAACCCACCCCGGCGCAAAGAAGGCTGTCTTACGGTATCGGCTCCTAGCACGCGAGGGCCGGCTCTCCCTGGTCGAGGTCGAGCTTGAGACCGGCAGGTACCACCAGATCAGGGCACAGCTCTCCGCAATCGGATGTCCCATCCTCGGAGACAGCCTCTACGGCAGCGATGCACCCTATGTGAGAAACGGGATCGCCCTGCATCACCGGCGCATGGAGTTCATCCACCCGGTCCGCGGGGAGCTGATCTCGATTGAAGCCCCCTATCCGGAGGCTTGGCCGGTACACCCGCGGGACGGCAGGCGCGCGTGAGATCTCACCGGATCCGGAGGCAGCAATGAGTTGGCAGCCTCATGCTTTCCCCGGTCGTGACGATAATTAGGTGAAGTATGGTGCCGGGAAAGGAGATGGATGCCGATCCGGACGCATGCCCTCAGCCGGCGGCATGAAGACAGACGGACAGGAGTGCTCGCGCTTGCGCTGAAAGAACGCTGCTGATGCTCTATAAGGAAATGCCCTATCCCATCGTCCGCCAAGGTCATACCTGCAGCGTGGACCTGTACATCAAGATCCGCAACAATTACCGCCTGTTTGCAGCCAAGGGCGCGACGTTCACCGAAGAGCACTGCCGGATCTTTTCCAAGAACCGGACCACCCTCTACATCCGGATATCCGACAACGAGAGCGCCGAAGATTACCTGCACTCCTACGTGAACGACCTCATTGCCGACCCCGGCATGGAATCGGGGATGAAGGCCGAGATCGTCTTTTCCAGCTCCATGAGATCCATCAGGCAGGTCTTCGACGGGCTCAACCGGCGCAACCTGGCGGATCTCGAAAAGACATCGGCGCACATGGTCAAGCTCATCCTCTCCGACAAGCGGATCATGAACGACCTCGTCGGGATCACCAGCCATGACCGGTCCACGTACCATCACTCCGTACGGGTGGGGATATACGCCACCGCGCTCGCCGTTCATCTCTTCAGCGGCCAGGCAAACGGTCACGACCTCCCTGCCCTGTGCACGGCCTTTCTCCTCCACGACATAGGCATGACCAGGGTCCCCAGCCAGATCTCGAGAAAAACGGGCCCCTTGAGCGAGAACGAACGCCAGGTCATCAGGAAACATCCGATCTGGGGGCACGAGAGGCTCATGAACGCAAACTACCTCACCAGCCAGGCCGCATCCATTGTTCTCTACCACCACGAGCGATGCAACGGCACGGGATATCCCTTTGCAAGGAGCGGCAGGGACATTCCTCTGTATGCCAAGATCTGCTCGATAGCAGACACCTTCGAGACACTCACCTCGATGGCTGCGCACGGGAGCTCCATGTCCCCCTTCGAGGCGCTCTCCTTCATGCAGCAGAAGATGGCAGGCCAGTTCGACCCCGAGCTGTTCAAGGCGTTCATCCTGATGCTCGGACCGTCCTGATGCGGCTGGCAAGCGCGGCGGCCGGTCCCGCGGTTGCGGAGCCGGCCTGGGATAGCGGCCCGTCTCATCGCCTCATGGGCATGACCTGCCGGCTTTCCGGCTGCACATCTCCGGTCTGAGGCGTAGCTCCAGCGGAACCGGCCAGCCTGCTTGCAAGCTTCTCTTTCCAATCGTCAAAGAGATCGTATGCGGCCGGCACGACCGCGAGGGTGAGGAAGAGCGAAGCCAGGAGCCCCCAGATCACAGTAATGCCCATGGGAGCACGGACATCCGACCCCTCGCCGATGCCAAGGGCCACCGGGATCATGCCGAAGACCATGGCAAAGGTCGTCATCAGGATGGGCCTCAACCTCACCGGCCCGGCCGTGAGTATGGCCTCGCGGCGGGGCATGCCCTGCCGCCTGAGGGTATTGGTATAGTCCACGAGCAGGATCGAGTTCTTCTTGACCAGCCCCATGAGCAGGATGATCCCGATGAGGCTCACGATGCTCAAGGTATGGCCGGTGATAAGCAGGGCACCGAATGCCCCGATGAAGGAGAGCGGCATGGAGAGGAGGACCGTGACTGGGTGTAGGAAGCTCTCGTACTGTCCGGCGAGGACCATGTAGGCGAGCAAGACTCCCAGCAGGAGAGCAAACAGGAGGTAGCCGAAGGACTTGCCCATCTCCTCGGCCTCGCCCACGTAGCCGGTCGTAAACCCGGGGGGCAGGATCCGCTGCGCGATGGCATCGATCTCGCCCATAGCCTCTCCCAGCGGCTTGCCTTCGAGGTTTGCGTATATCCACATGGTACGCTGCCGGTCCCTGCGCGAGATGCTGCCCGGGCTTCCCCCCTCCTCGATGGTGACGATGTTCCGGAGTTCTACGAGCTTTCCGTCGATGGACCTCACGAAGAGCCTCCCGATATCCGACGGATCGGTCCGGTCCTCGCTGTCCAGCCTGACCCGCACGTCGTAGCGTCTCCCCCGCGCCTCGTCCTTGTACTTCGTCACGTCGACCTCGCCGCTCATGAGCAGGTTCACTGCCTCGGCCACTGCATAGGTACTCACCCCGAGGTCCGATGCCTTGTCGCGGTCGATGATGACGCTCAGCTCGGGCTTTCCCGCCTCGATCGAGGTGTCGACGTCCACGATGCCCCTGATCCTGGAAAGCTCCGAGACGATCCTGCCGGTATAGGTCCTCAGCTCTTCGAGTCTGCCCCCCATGATGCAGTACTGGATGGGCACGTTCCTGAGCCCGCTTCCGACCGTGGTGGACTCCTCGATGGTGGACTTGAGCCCCGGGATCACGGCGAAATCCCTCCTCAGCTCGGCCATGATCTGCTGCTGGGACTTGTCCCTCTCCGCCCTGGGCTTCAGGCGCGTGACGATGAAGGCGTGATTGATCCCCGAGAGTCTGCCCTGCCCCGCTCCCTGGCCGTAGAAGACTCCGATCACCTCGGGCCGGCTGCGGACGATCCTCTCGGCTTGGGCAAAGAGCTCGTGAGCCCTGTCCATGGAGTAGTCCACGGGTGATTCCATCCTGATCATGAACTGGCTCTGGTCTTCGCTGGGCTTGAATTCCTTGCCGATGAACTTCACCAGGTACATACTCAGGGCAAAGAGCAGGATTGCTCCGATGAGCACGCCGGTGCGATTGTCGAGACTGAACCTGAGCACCGGCCGGTATGCATCCTCGATCTTCCGGTACGAGCTCTCGAGAAAGGTTGTGAATCTATCGAGATTCGTACTCTTCTTCCGAGCGCCAGGGGCACTCTCCCCGGTCTTCAGGAAGATCGAGGCGAGCATGGGCGTGAGAGTGATGGACACCAGCAGGGACACCAGCACCGCGAAGACGATCGTGAGGGCGAACTCCATGAAGTACCGCCCGATGATCCCCTTCATGAAGGCCACGGGCAGGAAAATGACCACGATGGCGAGCGTGGTGGCGATGACTGCCGGCCCGATCTCGGCGGTGGCGTACGAGGCCGCCTTCTTGGGCTCCATTCCCCCTTCCACGTGGCGGTGGATGTTTTCGATGACGATGATGGCATCGTCCACGAGAATACCCACGGATAAGGTCAGGGCAAGCATGG
>JBASVF010000094.1:0-11154 GCA_049275795.1 Desulfomonilia bacterium | reverse complement strand
CCCGGATCATGAACAATCTGGGCATCGTCATGCTTGCCAAGGATCAGCCGGAGAAGGCCGTGAGCTATTTCAGACAGGCCGGGTCGCTGTCTCCGAATGCAGTCGAGCCGGTGTACAACCTGGCGTGCGCGTATGCGCGGCTGGGGGAGACCGACCAGGCCATCGCACACCTGAAAACAGCCTGCACCATGAACCCCGAGGCCGTAAGCTGGGCCGCAGGGGACCCCGATCTGCTGGTCCTCAAGGGGACCGGGGAATTTGACGAGATCGTGGGAGCGCAGTAATGCACAAGGGGGAAGGATGAGGATTCAAACGATTCTGGTGACCATCATGACCACGCTGTTACTCTGCTCTTCCGGGGTATGGGGAGCGCGCCTGATGCAGGAGCAGCCTGCGCCCGCGGTCCAGGAGTCCCCCGGAGCGGCGGATCCCGGAATGCTGGAGCCGGAGAAGACACGCCCCGCGGCCCCGGCAGTGCAGGAAAGCCCAAGCCCGCAGGCAGGCCGCCCTGGTTCACGGGATGCCAGGCCCTCGAAGCCGGCCCCTGCCCCGATGCCTGCCCAGGCCGGCACGAGCCGGGAACCCCAGGGACCAGCCGATGCCCCCGGCGAGCCCAAAGAGGCCGATCAGCGGGTTACCATGGATTTCGACGGGGTGGACATCAAGGTCTTCATCAAGTTCATCGCCGACATTACGGGCAAGAACTTCATCCTCGACGACAAGGTCACCGGCAAGATCACCGTGATCTCGCCCAGGAAGATGACCCTTGACGAGGCGTACCAGGTCTTTCTGAGCGTGCTGGAGGTCAACGGCTTCGGCACGGTCACCAGCCAGGGCGTGACCAAGATCGTCCGGGCCGCCGACGCCATCACCAGGAGCCTCGACACCGTGACGGATGCCCCGAAGGGACGCGAGGACATCATGGTCACGCAGATCATTCAGCTCAAGCACGTGGACGCGAACGACATGAAGACGCTCTTCACCCCGCTCATGTCCCGGGGGAGCTCGCAGCTCCTGGCGTACCTGCAGAGCAACGTGCTCATCGTTACGGACACGAAGTCCAACATCAAGAAGATCACCGAGATCCTGGACATCATCGACAAGCCCGGGTTCGGCGAGGAGTTCCGCATCTTCTCGCTCACCCATGCCTCGGCCGCGGACCTGAGCGCGAAGCTGGGAGAGATCCTCTCCGAGGACCGGACCGCCCGGACGCAGCGGCTCAGGGCCGCCCGGGACGCTTCCGGCGTGGCGCAGCGCGGTGCCGCCAGGATCATCCCCTACGAGCGGACCAACTCGCTGATCGTGCTCGCCTCGGCCGTTGACATGGTGGAGATCGACTCACTCATCAAGAAGCTGGACGTCCCCACCCCTGAAGGCAAGGAAGACATCCACGTCTACTATTTGCAGTACGCCAATGCCGAAGACATGGCGAAGGTGCTCACGGAAATGCCCGTCCCGGAGCGCGTCTCCGGCGCGGCACCCGCGGACGGCGCCACCGCCGCCAGGAGCGTCGGCACCTCGGGTAGCCAGCGTTACAAGATCTCCTTCGACAAGGAAACCAACTCGCTGATCGTCTATGCCGATCCGGATACGTACAAAAGCGTGCTGGAAACCATCCAGCGCCTCGACATCCCCCGGAAGCAGGTTTACGTGAAGGCGGTGATCATGGAGGTGAACAACAACGAGGACTTCAAGGTGGGCGTGGAGTGGTCGGCCTTCGAAGACTTCACCTATGATGGCGGCGAACGGACCGGCGGCGTCTTCGGCAGGACGGGAAGCAGTTTCATCAGCAATCTGGGTAACCTGCCATCGGGTGCGCTGCTCGGCGTTGTTGGAGATGCCATCACCATCAACCGGGGCGGTACCGAGATCACCTTCCCCAACATGACCTCGTTTATCAACGCCATGGCCCAGGATACCAAGGTCAACATCCTCTCGACCCCCCAGATCATCACCCTAGACAACAAGGAGGCCGAGATCACGGTGGGAGCGAACGTGCCCTACGTCACCCGCGAGGACACGGACACCACGAACATCGACCGCACCATTCGCACCTACGACTACCGCGACGTGGGCGTGATGCTCAAGTTCACCCCCCAGATCAACCACCAGGGGTGGGTGAGGCTCGAGCTGTTTCAGGAGAACACCAGCCTGGTCTCCGGCCAGGGAGCCGAGGAGTTTGCCCCCACCACGCTCAAGCGCTCCGCCAAGACCACGGTGACGGTCAAGGACGGGTCCACCATGGTGATCGGCGGCCTCATCGGCGACTCGGTGACCTTCGGGGAGTCGCGGGTCCCGCTCTTGGGCAGGATTCCCATCCTCGGCCACCTCTTCAAATCCAGGACCAAAAAGTACGAGAAGACCAATCTCTACATCTTCCTCACCCCCCGGATCATCGACACCGAGCAGAAAGCCGAGGATCTCTACCGGGAGAAGTATGGAGAGATGGACAGGGTCAAGAACACCGGAGAGAAGGGCGCAGAGAATGAAAATCCCGAGCCTTGAGCAGGTGCTCCTCGACATGCAGCTCGTGGACGACTCGGGCCTCGACAAGGCCAGGGGAGTCCAGAAGGAAAAGGCTCTGCCGCTCCAGGACGCTCTGCTCTTGGCGGGGGTCCTGAGCGACCAGGATCTCCTGAAGGCCCTTTCCCGGCTGTGGAACATCCCTCTGATGAGCTCGCTCGAGGAGATCGAGGTGGATCCCGCGATCGTGGACGTGCTCCCCATCACCTTCCTGAGGAAGTACACCATGGTTCCGGTCAGGTTCAACGCCGATATGCTCGAGGTGGCAGTGAACGATCCGGCAGACCAGGGACCCCTGTTCGACATCGCCAAGATCCTCGACATCCGGGAGGTCCAGCGGGTGCTCGCGCCCAAGCAGGAGATCCTCCAGGCCATCAACCGGCTCGTGGAGATGCGGCAGGAGAGCGCCAAGGACATTATGGAGGACATCGAGGAAGAGGATGACGAGATCCTCAAGGACCTCGAGAGCATCCAGGACATCACCGTGATGGAGACCGAGGCCCCCATCATCCGGATGGTCAACCGCGTCATGGTCCAGGCCTTCCGCGAGCGGGCATCCGACATCCACATCGAACCCTACCAGACGGACCTCAAGGTGCGTTACCGCATCGACGGCATTCTCCATGACGTGCTGACCCTCCCGAGGAGGATCCACTCCGCGGTGGTGTCGCGCATCAAGGTCATGGCCTCCCTCAACATCGCGGAGAAGCGGCTGCCCCAGGACGGCAGGATCGGCATCAAGCTGGGCGAGCACTCGGTGGACCTGAGGATCTCGGTGGTCCCCACGGTCAACGGCGAGCGGGTGGTCATGCGGATTCTCGACAAGTCGAGCGTGCTCTACGGCCTGGAGGAGCTCGGGTTCTACCCGGACGACCTCGCCATGGTCGAGCGGCTCATCAGGCAGGAGCACGGCATCATCCTGGTGACCGGGCCAACGGGATCGGGCAAGACCACGAGCCTCTACTCCATGCTCAACCGGATCAACTCGCCGGACAAGAACATCCTCACCATTGAGGACCCCATCGAGTACCAGCTCAAGGGCATCGGCCAGATTCCGGTCAACACCAAGGTGGGGCTCACCTTTGCCTCGGGCCTGCGCTCCATCGTCAGACAGGACCCCGACGTGATCCTCGTGGGCGAGATCCGAGACCTGGAGACCGCGGAGATCGCCATCCAGGCGGCGCTGACCGGCCACCTCGTGTTCTCGACCCTGCACACCAACGACTCGGCCAGCGCAGTAACCAGGCTCATCGACATGGGCATCGAGCCCTTCCTGGTGACCTCGTCCGTGAACGCGATCCTGGCCCAGCGGCTCGTGCGCAAGATCTGCCCCTCCTGCAGGCAGCAGTACTTCCCCGAGGACGAGAGCCTGCTCGAGATAGGGCTGTCCAAGGATATGCTCGACCGCGACGGGTACCTCCTCCGCGGGGCGGGCTGCAGCGAGTGCATGGGCACGGGCTACAAGGGCAGGACCGGCATCTACGAGATCCTCATCATGAGCGACGCCATCCGCAGCACCGTGCTCAAGACCTCGGACTCCAACGCTATCAAGAATGTAGCCATCGGTGAGGGACTGCACACTCTCAGGCAGGACGGTGCCCGGAAGATCGAGGACGGAGTGACCACCATCGAAGAGGTCCTCCGGGTGACCAAGCAGTAATGGCGAAGATCAGGCAGGTATACCGCTGCTCCTCGTGCGGCCAGACGCATCCCCAATGGATGGGCAGGTGCACCCAGTGCGGCGAGTGGAACACCGTAGTCGAGGACCTCGTCCAGGAGACCAGAGGCACTCTCAAGGCAGGCCAGTCCAGGAACTGCACCCCCATCCCCTTGAGCGAGGTCTCGCCGGTGTCCTCCCTGCGGAAGAGCTGCGGCATGGAGGAGCTCGACCGCGTGCTCGGAGGGGGCATCGTGGAGGGATCGCTGGTGCTCATCGGCGGCGACCCGGGCATCGGCAAGTCCACGATCATGCTCCAGACGGCCCACAACCTCGCCGAGGCGGGGCAGCGCATCCTCTACGTGAGCGGAGAGGAGTCCGCGGTCCAGCTCAAGCTGCGCAGCCGGAGACTGGGAATCGACTCGGAGAACATCCTCGTCTACCCCGAGGTGGTGCTCGAAGAGATCAGGTCAAGGATCGAGGAATTGAAGCCGGATGTTGTGATCGTTGACTCCATCCAGTCGGTCTTCTCCTCGCGGGTGGAGGCCCCTCCGGGCAGCGTCTCGCAGATCCGCGAAGGGGCGGGCATGCTCATGGAGATCTCCAAGGGCATGAACACCGTGGTCTTCGTAGTCGGCCACGTGACCAAGGAGGGGTGGATCGCAGGCCCCAAGATGCTCGAGCACATGGTGGACACCGTGCTTTACTTCGAGGGGGACGCATCCGGGGTGTACCGGATCCTGCGGGCCACGAAGAACCGGTTCGGGACCACGGGCGAGATCGGGGTCTTCGAGATGAAGTCCTCGGGTCTGGTAGAGGTGCGCGACCCCTCGTCAATCTTCATACACGGCCTGGGCGGTGATGTGCCGGGAAGCGCCGTCATGGCCACGGTTGAAGGGAGCCGGCCGCTCATGGTGGAGGTGCAGTCGCTGGTGAGCAGGACCAGCTACAGCATGCCCAGACGCATATCCATCGGCTCAGACCACTCGCGCCTGTCCGTGCTGCTGGCGGTCCTGGAAAAGCGATCGGGCATGGTGCTCTCCCACTCGGACGTGGTCGTGAACATCGCCGGCGGCATGAGGGTCTCAGAGCCTGCGGTGGACCTGGCCGTGGTCATGGCGATCGCCTCGAGCGCCCTCGACAAGCCCGTGAGCAGGGGCACGGTCTGCATCGGTGAGATCGGTCTGTCCGGGGAGCTCAGGCCGGTCAACCACATGGAATCCCGTCTCAGGGAGGCGAAGAGGACCGGATTCACCCGCGCGCTCATACCCGAGGCAAACCGGGCCTCCCTGGGCTCCATGAAGGGCATGGAACTCGTGGCCCTGTCCCATGTCAGGGAGGCTCTCGGAACCTTCTCCCGGTAAGGACCGGCCGTAAAGCCGGCGGCCGCGCTCATTCACCAGGCATTCCCATGCATTATACCGCTTGCAGCCCCTTGCCTCCTTGCCCTGGCTTGTTATGTATTTATTAAAGACGAAAGGAGGAAATGTCGATAGCCTGGAGTATGAGAAGGTACAACGTCTACATCTTTCTGCCCGGCACCGGACGATACGAGATCATCAAGGAGAATTCGAAACACTCCGTAATTTCACACGAGGATTATTGGAACGAGTGTTTTACCTGGCAGGACCTCAAAAAGATCGTCCCCTTCTTCCGGTCCCAGGGGTGGAAGGTCTCGATCGAACCGCTGACGCAGGAAGAATCTGTGGGTAAAATACACATATTTTCATTTACTTATGGCATCAACCATGATTTCAGGACCATGAACGTATCGGGGATCCGCATCATCATGGCCCGGGACATCAGCATTCACAGATCAAGAAAAGAATCTTGTAATCCATTAGGCTATTGACTTCTCACTCCTGCCCGATTAATAAATTTATATAGTTATATGATCCAGAGGTTCATGAAAGGAGAAAGGTATGGCCACATTGACCAAGAGTGGAATCATTGATGAGATCGTTCTCAACACGGGGCTTTCCCGGAAAGAAGCCAGCGACGGGGTGGAGACGTTCATCGAGATCATAAAGGAGACCCTCGAGAAGAAGGAGCCGGTGAGCATTTCCGGCTTCGGGAAATGGAAGGTCAGGGAGAAGACGGCGCGCCGGGGCCGCAACCCCAAGACAGCCGAGGAGATCGTCATTTCTCCCCGCACCGTTGTCACCTTCTCCCTGTCGAACGTGTTGAGGTCGAAGCTCTCGGGCAGGGAAGAGCAGTAGCGGCGCTCCTGTACGTATCCCGGGGGACGGGAGGAAGGAAGGGGCGTCCTACGCGGGCACGGCCCACGGCCTTTCCACACTCCCTCCCATGGGCGTGCGGCAGGCAGGAGCAGGCTTCAGAACAGGCAGTCTGCGGCGTCTCCGGGGCGGGAGTTCACCGCTCCTCATGAGACGCCGTTTCGTTTATCTCAATTACTTCCTCCGGCATCAGGCCATTTTAAAAACAGGCGCCTCGATCACCCGAGTCAAGAGGCTGATGGGGTGCTTTTTCATTTTAAGCGGGCGGATCCGCCCGGGCGCCGGACAACAGGTGTTCCAGGTACCCCGGATGGGATGCTTCGGCGTACGTTTACCGGCCGAGACGGCCGTCTCAGGCGTGAGGAGCGGCTCCATGGGATGGAGCGCAAGGCCGGGCAAGAGTAAAGGACCTGGAAGAGATTGTCCGGAGAACGCCTTCCGGCGTTCTCCGGATTCAATACAAGAACGGTTGTACAGAATGGTCTACGGTACCAAAGATATGTCCAGAAATTTAAGACGTGGAAGTCCTATTCACCGGATTCTATGGCATCGGTCGGACAGGCATCGGCACAAGACCCGCAATCAGTGCAGAGATCAGGGTCGATGGTGTACTTGTCATCACCCTCACTGATGGCTTCTACAGGGCACTCGTCAACGCACGTTCCGCAACAAATACACTCATCAGTAATAACATATGCCATGGCTGCTCTCCTTTCCTGGTATCCTGAAAGCGTGGTATAAAAAATATCGATAAATGGCAAGTCTTTTTTTGTTTTTTTCAACGCAGTGTGGTATCGCGTTCTTACCTCGGGTCATGCCCCGTTCCGGGCATGCTTTTGAGAGCCGGTGCGGCCGGAGAGAAACAGCGAGGATGAAGCACCCGCGGAGACGAGATGGACACTCTTCTGAAAGCACTCAAATCAAGATCGTATTTTTTCGACCACGGCATCAGGTTCGAATGTCAGCGGTGTGGCGCATGCTGCAACGGCGACCCCGGGGTGGTGTATGTCGATGACCGCGAGATCACCGAGATCGCGGGTTTCGTGGATATTCCCCGGGATGTGTTCATCGAGAGGTGCCTGTACCTGCTCAAGACGAGCCATGCAATCAGAGAGACCCACGACGGCAGGTGCATCTTCTACGAGAACGGCTGTGCGATCTACCCGGTGAGGCCCCTGCAGTGCAGGACATTCCCGTTCTGGTTCCAGAACATGCGCTCGCGCTACGCCTTCAAGGACGTCGAGGCGTTCTGCCCGGGCATAGGCAAGGGCCGTCTGTACTCCAAGGAAGAGATCCTCGAGAGCATCGGCAGGAGCTACCCGATCTACGAGACCCTGGTTCGCGAGGTGCTCCGGTGAACGCAAGTCCCCGGCTTTTGCAGGAAACGCGGGGCTTCACGGATAAAGGCAATGGCCGGGACGGACTATAGCCGGCTCCAGGCCGGTGAGCCGGTCTCCGGGGCAGGCCCCGGAGAAGGGCGGGGCAAATCCCCCGACGGTGCAGCAGCAGGAGGCACACCCGGACTTTCCGCATGTCCCGGCGAGCGCGAAGCCCGGTGGGCGCTCTGGCGGCAGGATGACAACGGCCACCGGTTTCTCGTGTGCACAACGCCTACCCGGAAGCAGGCCGAGGAGGCACGCGAGGCCTTCGAGTCGCGGGGGCACAAGCAGATCTACTTCGTGGAGCCTTTCACCCGCTCATAATCACGCCCCGGCCCCCCTGGAACCCGGCGTTTCCCAGGAAAGGGAACTTCACAGACCATCAGCGATCGCCCTTGGGAACAGCCATAGCGGTATTATTATTGACTCGTAGTGTCTCTACCCAGTTTCCAGGGGGATGCCATGGATCTCAAGCCGCTCTTCGAACCCAAGTCGCTGGCCGTTGTGGGTGTGTCGCTCCACAATGACCTGCACCCTTCCAACCTCATCTTCTACAAGAACCTCTACCGGTACCCGGTCAAGGCATACCCGGTCAACCCCAGGGCAGGGGTCCTCAAAGGAGTGTCGGCGTACGCGAGTGTCCGGGACCTTCCCGAGGTGGTCGATCTCGCTATCATCTCCGCCCGGGCGGACGTGGTCCCCGGGATCCTGAGGGACTGCATCGACGCCGGGGTCAAGGGGGCGGCAATCATCTCCGGGGGCTTTGCCGAGGTGGGCAATACCGAGCTCCAGGAAGAGATCGTTTCCATGGCCCGGCAGGCCGATTTCCCCTTTATCGGGCCCAACTGCCTGGGCATCTACTCCCCGCTGTACTACGACAGCTTCTTCTTCGCACCCGAGCGCATTAGCGTCCCGCGTGCGGGCAACGTAGCGATCATCAGCCAGAGCGGCGGCCTGCTTATGGACCAGATGATCGGCTTTTCCGTGGAGGGGGTGGGCCTCTCCCTTGCCGTGAGCATCGGCAACAAGGCCGTACTGGGCGAGACCGACCTCCTGGACTACCTCGAAAATGACGAGAAGACCCGGGTCATCTGCCTGTACATCGAGGGGTTCAAGCAGGACGAGGGCAGGGAGTTCCTGTTCAGGGCCAAGAAGTGTACCAAACCGGTGGTCGTGCTCAAGGCGGGCAAGAGCCCGGGAGGAAGCAAGGCGGTATCGAGCCACACCGCATCCTTGGCCGGTGACTATACGGTGTTTTCCGCCCTCCTGTCGCAGAACGGCATTGTCGAGGCCAGGAACCCCTCGGAGCTCATGTTCTTCTGCGAGTCGCTGAGCGCATACCAGAAGCCCATCGAGGGCAGGGTGAGCATCATCACCCTGAGCGGGGGGCACGGCGCTCTGGCCGCCGACCTATGCCACGAGTACGGCCTCGTGGTCCCCTCGTTTACCGGCCCGGAGCAGGAAATGATTCGCAGGCGGCTCAAGCCCTCGATCTCGTCGATCGCCACCTGCGCCAACCCGGTAGATCTCACCGGCACCTCCACGGATGACGACTATGTAGAGGCCGCGAGAGTCATCGGCTCGTTCGAGGAGATCGAGTGCTTTATCATGCTCCTCCTGCCCTACGCGCCAGGGCTCAGCTCGGATCTGGGAGCCAGGCTGAGCGTGGTCAGCAAGCAGGCGGGCAAGCCCATGATTGCATACCTGCCCAGGCTCGAGCGCTACCGGATGCTCATCGAGGGCTTCGAGATCAATGGGGTGCCGGTGGCGCACACCATCGAGGGCGCGGTGCAGATGGCCCTGGCCCTGGCAAAGTACCGGAAGTTCTGAACCCAGGCCTTTTCCCGGACGGGCGATCTCCCTCTGTCGGCGTTCCGTCGCAACGGCGGTCAGAGCCGATGCCTTTGACAAACCGGGAGACCGCTGCCTGGTCTCGGTACCCCAGGCCCGGTCCCGGTCGTCTGTCCTTTTTGAAGCATGATCACCGAACCAATTGGGGGGGTATGCGCAGTCCACACCGCTTTGACGAGGGATGATCCCGGGGCCGTTGTGTGGTATCAGAACATCCATGAACGTCTGCGGATGCATGCGGGAAAGCAGCGCTGGCAGGGCGAAGGCGGTTATCTTCGATCTCGACGGAACCCTGCTCGATACGCTCGGGGACATCGCGGATTCGATGAACGCGGTTCTGGCGAGTCATGGCCTGCCCGTACACGAGCTCAAGGCCTACCGCTCGATGGTGGGCAGCGGCATGGAAGCTCTCGCCAGGCGTGCGCTGCCTCCGGGGTTCCCGGCTGAGGCGGTGCCCGGGATCGTCGAATCTTTGATCAGGGAGTATGATAGGAGGTTCTCGGCGACCTCCCGGCCCTTTCCGGGGATACCAGAGGTGCTGACCGCGCTCTCGAAGCGGGGCATACCCTTGGCCGTGCTGTCCAACAAACCCGAGAACTTCACTGAGCTCATGGTCCGGACCCTTCTTCAGCAGTGGGACTTCCGCGAGGTGAGAGGGCTCTCTCCCGGCAGCCCCCGGAAGCCCGACCCGGCCATTGCGCTCGAGATCGCCCGGAGCCTGGGCCTGCCCCCGGAGGAGGTCGTGATCGTGGGAGACTCGGACATCGATATGCAGACCGCCTTGAAGGCCGGCATGAGGTCGGTCGGAGTCCTCTGGGGGTATCAGGAGCGGGAGAGGCTCGTATCGGGCGGGGCGGATATTGTTGTGGATTCTCCCCGGGACCTGCTCGAATGCCTATGAGGACTTGCCCGCGGTTTTCTCGCGACGGGGCGGGGCTTCTACGGCAATCGTGTTCTTTCCCGCGGTCTTGGCCCGGTAGAGCGCGGTATCGGCCCGGGCGATGACGGCGTCGATGGACTCGATGGGCAGGTACGAGGTAACCCCGATCGAGATGGTGACCCGGAAGTCCTCCGGGAGACCGGGATAGTTGAGCGACGAGGCGAGGTTCCTGAGCCGCTCGGCGCAGATGAGCGCGTCATCGATGTCGGGATAGGCCAGGATGGTCAGGAACTCCTCTCCTCCATACCGGGCTACGTAGTCCTGCTTGCGGAGATTCGCCATGATGGCACCGATCAGCGTCTTGAGCACCATGTCGCCGGCAAGGTGGCCGAAGGTGTCGTTTACCCGCTTGAAGTCGTCCAGATCGAAGATGCACATGGAGAACGAGGGCTCGCCCCGGTCCGCCAGGGCCTTTTCCCGGTCGAGGATTTTGAGCATCTGGCGGCGGTTGTAGGCCCCGGTGAGGTCATCGTGAACGGCGACCTGCCTGATCCTCTCGTTGGCCTGGCTCAGCTCGATATTGGCCTTTGCCAGCCTTTTCCTGATGTTGTTGATGTAGCTCCCGAT
>JBASVF010000093.1:0-1669 GCA_049275795.1 Desulfomonilia bacterium | reverse complement strand
GTCCGAGGCCACGTCGCCGAAGCGGAACCGCTCGTTGAACTCGATGCAGTCGAACACGAAGACCCTGCCCTCATCAAGGCAGACGTGCTCGAGGTGCAGGTCCCCGTGGCAGTCCTTGATGTGCCCGGCGGCCCGGCGTTCCCGGAAGAGCACTTCCTTGCCGGCCAGGAAGTCACGGCTCCAGCTCTCGAGCGCCCGGAAGCTCTTCTCGTCGATCGGCCCGCCCACGTACTTCCTGGTCTGCTCGAAGTTCTCGAACACGTTGACTGCGATCGTCTCGGGGCTGCCGAAGGCCTGCGACCGCTCGTCCGACTCGATGGCGCGGTAGAGGCCGGCGAGGTGCCTGCCCACCTGCTCGACCCCGCCGGTGGTGATGCTGCCCCGCTTCAGCAGGTTCATGAGCATCTGCCCCTCGTCGATGCGCTTCATCTTCAGGAGGTACTCCACCGGGTTGGAATCGTCGCCGATCCGGGCCGTCCCATCTTCCAGGGAGACCGGGAGCACACCCAGGTAGATCTCGGGCGAGAAGCGGCGGTTGAGCCGGAGCTCTTCCTCGGTGTAGAACTTCCGCTTCTTAAGGGTGGAAAAATCGAGGAACCCGAAGTCTACCGGTTTCTTGAGCTTGTAGACGTACTCATCCCCGATGAACACCCAGGATATGTGGGTCTGGACGAGGCGGACGCTCCGTGGTTTCTCGGGGTAGGTCGCGGGGTCGAGCAGAAAGTCTATCAGGGTCTGCTTGTCCATGGATTGCTCCTCCTGCAAGCTGGCCGCAGGCGGCCAGGATGTCATTGCCCTTGCTCTTACGCAGCATCACTGCGTGGGGGGACCGCTTGAGCAGCTCTTCGAAGGCGAGCACCGCCTCAGGCTCGGGGGCCTCCAGGTCGCAGCCCGGCCAGGGGTTGAACGGGATCAGGTTCACCTTGACCTTGAGCCCGTGGAGGATTCGCACGAGCTCGCGCGCGTGGCGCAGCGAGTCGTTCACTCCGCGGATCAGGACATACTCCATGGTGATGCGCCTGCGGTTTGGGAGCTGGTAGGCGCGCAGGGCCTCGAGGAGCCGGGCGAGCGGGTACTTGCGGGCCACGGGCATGATGCTCCGCCTGATCTCGTCGTTGGGCGCGTTGAGCGAGACGGCCAGGGCCGCCTCGGTGTCGCGGTTCAGGCTGGAGAGCCTCTCTACGATCCCGCAAGTGGAGATGGTGACCCGCCTCTTGGAGAACTGGGGGCCGTCGACATCGGTGAGGATGCGCACGGCCTTGATCACGTTGTCGTAGTTGAGCAAGGG
Source organism: Desulfomonilia bacterium (assembly GCA_049275795.1). GTDB lineage: Bacteria > Desulfobacterota > Desulfomonilia > UBA1062 > UBA1062 > Phosphitivorax. Next base: position 381 of record JBASVF010000093.1, on the reverse strand, counting down.
CTCTCCCATGCCCATGAACACGATGTTGCGGAAGAACCTGTCCGGGTAGGCCTTCATGGGATAGAGCACCTGGGAGACGATCTCGGAGACCGTGAGATTGCGGATGAACCCCTGGGAGGCGGTGCAGCAGAACCGGCACCCCATGGCGCAGCCGGCCTGCGAGGACACGCAAATGCTCCAGTGGTCCTTCTCCGGGATGAGCACGCTCTCGATGACGTTGCCGTCAGAGAGCCGGTATGCGATCTTGCGCGTGCCGTCGGACGACTCGCGGAAACCGGCCGGCTCGGGGACGGTGATGGTGAAGCTCTCCTTCATGCACTCGCGGAGCTGCCGGGGAAGGCTGGTCATCCCGTCGATGTCTTCCACTGCCCTGCCGAATAC
>JBASVF010000092.1:0-6885 GCA_049275795.1 Desulfomonilia bacterium | reverse complement strand
ACGACAGGCAGACCGGCGGGATAACCGAGGCCTCGGGGCTCGGGCACCCCTTCTCCGGAACCTCCATCGAAGACTCACCGGAAAAGCCGCTGAGCCGCTTTGATTCCGGCGGGCTGTCCATCGAGATGCGCGAGAGCTCGCTCAAGGCCTCGGGCAAAGATCTCTCCCTGGATATCTCTCTGGACCACGGCACCACCGCGCCGCTGCGCATCTGCACCCGGGCCGGGTACCGGGGGTGGGTGTTCACCCGGAAGGCCAGCCCGATCGGGGTAAAGGGAACCCTCACCCACAAGGGCCGCCGGCACGAAATCTCATCGCCTGACTATTGGGCGCTCTCGGACTGGACCTGCGGGTTCATGCGCAGGCAGACCTTCTGGAACTGGGCGGCAATCGCCTGCAGCCTCGGTGACGGACGGAGCCTCGGGTTCAATCTCTCCTGCGGGGTCAACGAGACGAGCTTCACGGAAAACGCCTTCTGGGTCGGAGGCGCCACGACCAAGGTGGACATGGTCGATTTCGACTTCAACCGCGACAACCTCTCGGAACCCTGGCGAATCCGCTCCAACGATGGAAAGGTGAACCTGGTGTTCCATCCCGAGGCGAACCGGCGGGAGAAGATCAACGCTCTGCTCGTTGCCTCGCGCTTCACCCAGATGCTGGGCACCTTCGAGGGGACGCTCAGGACCGACGAGGGGGAGACGATCGCCCTTACGTCCTGCCCCGGCTTCACCGAGGACCACTACGCCAAGTGGTGAGCGCCCTGCGTGATCTGGTTCATCCAGTCACGGTACATGATCGAGAGCGTCATGTAGTCCTTCTCGTTGTCCACGTCCAGAGCGGCGCCTCCCACGGTGGTGAGTGCGATCTTGAACCGGGTGTTCAGGAACTTCGACACCACACGCTCCACCCTGGGCCTGGTAATGGGAAAGCTCGCCAGGCGGGCGAGCCGCTCGAGGCCGAGAGACGAAATCCCGGCGCAGAGCTGAAGCATCAGGTAGAGCCCGAGTGTCTGCAAAAGCCCCTTTCGCCCGAACCGAACGATCGAGACCAGGGCCTTCAGGATATTGACGAACTCTCTCTGGTAGCGGTACTCGTAGGCCTTGAGCACCAGGTCGATGCTTTCCAGCAGGGCAAAGGGCCTGGCCATATGGAGGTTGTTCTGCCTGAGGTTGCCGTCCCACATGTGGAAGGTGGCCATCTTGATGCCCGGCCTGCCCTTCCTCGGACCGAAGAGCTTGAGGACCTCCTCGGTGGTGGCGCCTGCCACGTAGTCGTAGCGATCCATGTAGCACTGAGAGAGGAACTGCCGGATCTCCGGCACGGAGATGAGCGGGATGTCCCCGGAGAGGAACAGGACGTACTTGTCCCAGTACTTCTCGATGATTTCGGCGGAGCAGGCGCCCTCGCGCCGGTACTCGGGAATCGTATGGAGAAACCCTTCCCACCCGTTTTCCGCGAGGCTGCGCTTCTGCTGGACGATATCCACGTCAAGGTCGCCGATGACCTCGAGGAAATCTTCCTTGGGCCCCACCACCACGACACGGCCGATGTCCTCGCAGCCCAGCAGCGTCTCGGCTATGTGCCGGATGATGGGCTTGCCGGCGACATCCAGGAGCGCCTTGTTCTTCTTGAACACCTTCCGGGCCGCCTTCCCGTCTCCAGCAGTGACTACGGCATCGACCTTCATGGCCTCACTTGACAAAAAAAACCTTACCGTGTCAAGAATGCAAAATTATCGGTGCGCATGCTCCAGGTCCGCCCGGCGTCCCGTTCGGCCGGCATCCGGACGCCCGGGAGGCGGGAAATGTGTCCCGGATGGGACCAGGGTCGATCTGTGCTTGACATCCGCATCTGATTTCGGCTATATCCGAGCCCTATTTATGGGTTAAGGAGTAATATCTATGAGTACGTTCACCGCAAAGAAGGACGAGGTCGAGAAGAAATGGGTGCTCGTCGACGCCAAGGACAAGGTCCTGGGCAGGCTCGCCGCTGACGTGGCATCCATCCTGCGGGGCAAGACCAAGCCCACCTATACGCCGCACACCGACGTGGGCGACTTCGTGGTTGTCATCAACGCGGACAAGGTCAGGCTCACGGGCAGGAAGCTCGAGCAGAAGACCTACTACCGCCACAGCGGGTACGTGGGAGGGATCAAGAGCCGCACCGCCCGCCAGGTGATGGAGAAGAACCCGGAGGAGATCATCCGGCACGCGGTCAAGGGAATGCTCCCCAAGAACAGCCTGGGCAGGAGCATGTTCAAGAAACTCAAGGTCTATGCCGGCGAGGCCCATCCCCACGAGGCCCAGCAGCCGCAAGAGATCAATCTGTAGAGGAAGGTTCAATGGCAGTAGAGAGAATTTACGCCACCGGCAGAAGGAAAAACGCCACCGCCCGGGTCTGGATATCCCCGGGAACCGGAGAGTTCACGGTAAACGGCAAGCCGATCGACGAGTATTTCGGCAGGGAGACGCTGGTCATGTCCGCCCGGCAGCCTTTCGATATCACCGAAACCAGCGGCCAGTTCGACGTCTACACGACCGTCAGCGGGGGCGGCATTTCGGGCCAGGCTGGGGCCATCAGGCACGGCATCGCGCGGGCCCTTTCCGAGTTCGACGTGGAACGGTACCGGCCCAAGCTCAAGTCCGCCGGCTTCCTCACCAGGGACCCGAGAATGGTCGAGCGCAAGAAGTTCGGGCTCCACAAGGCAAGAAAGAGACCTCAGTTCTCCAAGAGGTAATACGACTTGGCACTGACCGCAGGGATCCTGGGGGCCACGGGGTATACCGGAGCAGAGCTCATCCGCCTGCTCCACGCCCACCGGGGCGTCCGGATCACCTACTGCTCCTCCCGCCAGTACAACGACAAGAATATCTCAGAGGTCCTTCCCTTTTTTCGCGGCACCTTCGACATCGGGCTCGAGGACTTCGACGAGGCCCGGATAAAGGACAACTGCGACATCGTGTTCTGCTGCCTGCCCCACGGCACGGCCATGGAGTTCATCCCGAAGATCGTAGGATCGGTCAGGGTCGTTGACCTAAGCGCCGACTACCGCATCCGGGACTTGAGCACCTATGAGCAGTGGTATGTAAGCCACACCTCGCCCGAGCTCCTGAAGCGCGCGGTCTACGGTCTGTGTGAGCTCTACCGCGAGGATATCGCCCATGCCGACCTGGTCGCCAACCCGGGCTGCTACCCTACCAGCATCCTGCTCCCCCTGGTTCCTCTGCTCAGGGAAGGACTCATCGAGGCGGAGGGGATCGTGGCGGACAGCAAGAGCGGGGTTTCCGGCGCGGGGAGGGGTTTGAGCCTCAAGACCCACATCTGCGAAACCGGCGAGTCGTTCTCCGCCTACAAGGTGGGCCGGTCCCACCGCCACATCCCGGAGATGGAGCAGGAGCTCTCGAAGGCAGCGGGGACCGAGGTGGCAATTGATTTCACCCCCCACCTCATCCCCATCTCGCGGGGCATGCTCTCAACCATTTACGTGAAAGCCCGTGCCAACGAGGCAACGCTCAAGAGCTGTCTCTCCTCGTACTACGCTGACAGCCGGTTCGTTCACCTCCTGGCCGAGGACTTCCCCTCCACCAAGGATGTCCGGGGAACCAACAACTGCCTGATCGGGCTCAGTCTCAACGAGAAGACCGGCAGGGCCGTGATCGTGAGCGCGATCGACAACCTCACCAAGGGCGCTTCCGGCCAGGCGATCCAGAACATGAACCTCATGTTCGGCCTTCCCGAGGCCGAAGGCATTGACTCCCTGCCCCTGTTCCCGTAATCAAATCATAGAAAAACGCGCCGATGAGAACGAGGCTTCCCCTGGACCTCATCATCAGAGGCCTGCCCACATGCGTGAGTACCCGGCAACCGGGGAGGTCTCGGGACCAGCAACCGGCGGAAGCCCCCGCAACGGGCACGGGTCCCGGTGCTTTAAGGAGGTGTGCTGATGAACATTCACGTAAGAAAGCCGGTCATCGCCGGAAGCTGGTACCCGGGCGACCCGGAGGAGCTCAGGGGTGATATCGGCTCCTACCTCGCCCAGGCTGTCATCGAGAAGATCCCCGCCAAACCCCTTGCCATCATGAGCCCTCACGCCGGCTATATATATTCCGGCCGGGTGGCAGCGTACGCCTACAAGGCGATATCCGGCCACGCATACTCCACGGTGGTGGTGATCAGCCCTTCGCACCGGGCCTATTTCCCGGCCGTCTCGGTCTGGAAGTCGGGGGCCTTCGAAACCCCGCTTGGATCCCTGGAGGTGGATGAGTCCCTCTGCCGGAAGCTCCTGGCGATCCCCGGGGTATTCACAGACAACACGAGCCCGCATGACGCCGAGCACGCGCTCGAGATCCAGCTGCCCTTTCTCCAGTACGTGCTTCCGCCGTTCAAGCTCTGCCCGCTGATCATGGGGCACCAGGACCTAAAGGCCTGCAGCGGGCTTGCGGACGCGCTCAGGAAGTCCATCGACAACCCCGGCGAGGTGCTCGTCGTGGCCAGCTCCGACCTGTCGCACTTCCATCCCGCCCGCAGGGCGGAGGTCATGGATGCGGACGTGGCCCGCGCCATCGAACGATTCGACATCCAGGGACTGGCCAGAGCTCTGGAGATGGGTACGAGCGAGGCGTGCGGCGGTGGCCCCATCCTGACCGCGCTCATGTATGCGCAGTCCCTGTCGCGGACCTCCTCGCAGGTCCTGGCCTATGCGCACTCCGGGCACATCACCGGCGACAGCTCCTCGGTAGTCGGCTACCTCTCGGCCGTGATCTACTGATACATCAAAGGGCGTCTCTCCCATGCCGGCGGCTTTCTTTCCCACCCGACGGAGAGGCTCCCGGAGCTCCAGGCACCGGAGCATCGCTCCCGGGCGTCGCATCCGGTGAACTTTGCGGCAGAGCTCTTGGTGCTCCCGGGAAAGGCTCCCCTGCCCTGAAAGCCCCCTGGCAACGGGCTGGAAGGGAGCCGGCAATATCGTCACATCGCCGGCAGCCCGGCGTCAGCCCGATGAACCCAAGGCGAGAGACTAAAGACTGCGCCCTTGGGAAAGGGCAGCCCTCGTGCGCTGCTTGACCAAAGCACAGCATCTTTGCCCTCAGGGGCAAAGGGTATGGAGCCGGGGGAAGAGGGAACCGCCCTCGAGCACGCGGCCCGAGGCGCCTGGCTCCTCATGCAGTGGCGCCCGGCAGGACGCTCAACGACAAAAAGCCGTGGAGCCCGCTTGCCCCGACCGGGCCTCAGGACCTCAGCCTTTGGGAGGAATGGAGGCAAACTCCTCGTAGATCTCGATGGAGGGCTCGCCATCGAGCAGAGACGCGATCTTCCCGAAAAACTCCGCGAAGTGGGCGCTCGAACCGTGCGCGTTGAAGGCATCCTTATCGCGATATTTCTCGTAGAAGAGGAACTTCCCCGGTTCCTTGCGGCCCCGGTGCGCCGCGTACGCAAGCGTCCCATCCTCGGTCCGAACCTTCTCCACCAGAGCCTCGATCGCCTCCTTAACCTCCTGTTCCTTCCCTTCCTTGGCCTTCAAGACGGCAACTACGGTCAGCATGGGGCTCCCCTCCTCTTTGAAAATGCATTTTCCAAGGATTATACCAGGTGATGGACCTCGAGGGCACCAGCAATCTCTCGTCACAGCCCCGCCAGCTGTTTTTCCTGTTCCTTAAGAGGCGCTCCTTGACTTATTCCGCCCGTTCCGCACTATGTTTTTTCATGGAGAGGCTCGCGAGTCCCGGCTGTGCCGGGAAGGGCGGACTTCATGACCGAATCCACCGAAAAGACATACCGGGTCGGCATCTCTGGCTCCTACGGCGGGCTCAACATGGGCGACGAGGCCATTCTGGAGTCCATCATCGCCCAGCTGAGGAGCTCACTGACCGTCCGCATCACCGTCTTTTCCCGCAATCCCCGCGACACCCTCGAGAGGTATGCCGTGGAGCGTGCCGTTCCGGTCCGGGACCTGACCAAGAGCGAGGCCGCCCAGGAGATCAGAGACCTCGATCTGTTCATCCTGGGGGGCGGCGGCATCCTCTTCGACCGGGAAGCGCCGATTTTCCTGCGGGAGGTCATGATCGCCCACGAGCTCGGGATTCCCGTGATGGTGTATGCCGTGAGCGCCGGCCCGCTCACGCAGCGCTCCGTCCAGAACCTGGTGCGCGACGCGCTCAACCAGGCCTCTGCGGTGACCGTGCGCGAGCGGGGCGCCAAGAAAATTCTGGAAGAGGCCGGGGTGGAGAAGGATATCGTGGTCACCGCCGACCCGGCCCTGCTGCTTGATCCCAAGCCTGTCGACTGCAGCACGCTCATGCACGAGCACCTGAGCGGCAAGCGAGTCCTGGTGGGAATGTCCGTGCGGGAACCCGGGCCGGCTGCACCGGACATCGACCCGGAATACTACCACTCGCTCCTGGCCAACGCGGCGGATTTCATCATTGACCGATTCGAGGCCAGCATAGTATTCGTTCCCATGGAACGGGAAACCCTGGACATGCAGCACTCCCACGCGGTAATCGCCAAGACGCTCAGGCCCCAGTACTGCTCCGTGCTCCGCGAGGAGTACACCCCTGGACAGCTGCTCGACATCATGCGGCATTTCGACTTTGCCGTAGGCATGCGGCTGCACTTCCTCATCTTCGCGGCCTTGAATGGAGTGCCCTTCCTTGGGTTGCCGTACTCGTCGAAGGTGCTCAACTTCCTCAAAGACCTCCAGATGGAGGCGCCACCCCTCAACCTGGTGAGCGCAGGAAGGCTGATCGCCTACATCGATCATTTCTGGGACACGAGGGAAAGCCTCAGGCAGCACATCAGGCAGATGATCCCGAAGATGAGACAGCGCGCCCTCGTGACCAACCGGATCACCGTCGACCTGCTCACCGGGAGGCACGACATAAAGAC
>JBASVF010000091.1:0-1595 GCA_049275795.1 Desulfomonilia bacterium | reverse complement strand
CTCACCCACCTTAGCGAAAAGCCTGTGGCTTCGAGATTATTGAGGGTCTTTGAATGTTATTTCAGCTTCCCTTTTGCCTTCAGTTCGCTCGCCGCCTTGTCGAGACCGAGGTCCTTGAGCACCTTTTCCTTCTGCCAGCCGGTCTTCGGGTCCCAGCCCTCAACCTTGTAGTAGTGGGTTTTCCACTCCTCGAACTTCTTCCTGTCCAGGTGCCTGGGCACGACGTTGGAGTACTGCCACTTGCCGTTCTCCTTGGCCGTCATGTAGTAGCAGGGGGACTGGCCGGGCAAAGGCACTCTCCCGACCGCATCGACGGAGAACACGTAGTCCGGGAACACCTCCATATCCCTGTGGCGGCCCTGCAGGGTCCAGATCGCTTTGTTCAGGTTGTGCATCTTCCTGCCCATCTCCAGCGATTCCTCGAAGCTGATCTTCTTGCCGGTGGCGGCCTTGAAGAGTTTCAGCTCGCCCTCAGGGGTAAGGCCCCTGCTGTTCGGACCGTACGGGTTTATGAAGTCGGCGAAGGCGTTGTCGCACAGCCCGCACGTCTGCTTCCAGAAGGTTGAATAACGGAGCAGCCATGCCGTGGTTCTGGCCATGTGCACCGAATAGATGTTGTCCGTGGCGAAGTTCATCATCTCCGGGTCATAAAACGGCGGCATCTCGCCGATCCACTTGGCGACCTGCTCTGCGGGTACGATGGGCGTCTTCTTGGCCGGGATGTCCAGGCTCGGCATCCAGTAGGCGGGTACGTTGAAGTCGTGACAGTTGATGTCTCTGCCACCGACAATGGACGCGTAGCCCCAGTAAACCTCGGCCCTGGTGTCGTAGTGCACGGGATATCCCCAGAACATTGCAGCCATGATACCGGACTCGGTGTCCTCTTTATACCTTCCCCATCTTTCCGCGGCCCGCGGGATGCCCTCCGCGATATCGTCGCCGATCCCCTTCCGGAACGCTACCTGCGTCAGGAGCTGCTGGATGAACTCTACCTCTCCCATCTTGTCGAAGGGGATATCCGTGTCGATCTTCTTGCCTCTTCCGAGCACGCCCTTGTCATAGAGGGTCTTGAGGTATGCCAGCTCGGTATGGAGCTCGAACGAGTTGATCCCCAGACGCTGTGCCAGATCTGCGGCATATCCGGTTATCTCGGTGATTTTTCCGTGCTTCGCGAGGTCCCAGTTCTGGTAGTAGAGGGCATCGACACAGATGGACTCGTTGCCGTAACCCGAAGAGGTTCTCGGCTTGCAGTTCAGGTGGCAGCCCGTACATCCGCTCGCCCTGCGCTGCTGGTCGTACGGGGCCCAGTTCCTGCTGGGGTGACCGCCGAAGTGGGAGGTGATGAACTCCTGCCATGCATTGATCCTGGGATTGTCTACATCGGCGCCGTAGTTCTTCTCCGCCCAGATCCGGACCTTCATGAGCTCGTCGGGGTTTGCCACCTCCACGCTGCCCGTGCCCAGTACGCTGATCGCCTTGAGGTTCTTCGACCCCCAGACTCCGCCGAAGCCGCCCTGTCCGAAGGCATTGCCCATGTCGGTCATGACGGCGCCCAGCCTGCTCCTGTTTTCTCCCGCAGGGCCTATGGTGAGCAC
>JBASVF010000090.1:0-2887 GCA_049275795.1 Desulfomonilia bacterium | reverse complement strand
CCGTCCTGGACCCTGGCCTGCACGAGGTTTCCCAGTCCGAGGAACCGGGCGATCCCGGGGGTTGCCGGACTGCGGTAGAGCTCTTCGGGCGTGCCCGTCTGCACGATACGCCCCTCGTCCAACACGGCGATCAGGTCTGATACTGCAAAGGCCTCGGCCTGGTCGTGGGTTACCATGATGGTGGTCATGCCGACGCGCCTGAGGATGTCGCGCAGGTCCTTGAGGAGCCTCTCCCTCAAGCCGCGGTCCAGCGAGCCGACCGGCTCGTCCAGGAGCAGGAGCAGGGGGTAGGGAGCAAGGCTCCTGGCCAGGGCTACCCGCTGCCGCTCTCCACCGGAGAGCTCGCTCACCCTGCGGGAGCCAAAGCCCTCGAGCCCCACGAGGGAGAGCATTTCTTCGACCCTCTTCCTGATCTCGCCTCTCGGGAGCCCTAGCATCTTAAGACCAAAGGCGATATTCTCCGAGATTCTCAGGTGGGGGAAGAGGGCGAAATCCTGGAACATCATACCGAATCGCCTCAGGTGGGGTCGAGTGAGCAGCAGGTTCCTGCCCTGGCACAGGATCTCACCCTTATCCGGCTCTTCCAAGCCTGCGATGATCCTCAGCAGGGTCGTCTTGCCGCTGCCCGAGGGGCCGAGGATGCATAGAATCGTGCCCCTCTCCAGGGAGAGGCTCACCTGCCTGAGCACATTGGCCGGGCCGAAGGACTTCGTTATGTTTCGCATCTCGAGGAAAGGCATCTCAGAACTCTCCGTGCTCCTTGGTGCGCAGCCTCTCCAGCAGGAGAAAGCCCGCTGCGGTCACCAGCATCAGCAGCGTGCTCATGGCCATGGCCTGCCCGTAGTTGAGCGCACCTGGACGCCCCAGGAACCGGTAGATGGCCAGGGGTATGGTGGGCAGCTCCGGCCGGGCCAGGAAGATCGTGGCCCCGAACTCCCCGAGGCTCACGGTAAAGGCGAATACCGAGCCCACGACCAGGGGTTTTCGCACCAGGGGAAAAAGCACCTTCCACCACACCTTTCGCGGTGCGGCGCCAAGCAGGACGGCCGATTCCCTGAGCGACGACGGGATGCTCCGCAGGGCGGGCAACAGGCTCCTGACCACGAAGGGATAGGCCACGAGGGTGTGAGCCAGCGGCACGATCAGGATCGACGATCGCAAATCGAGCGGCGGTTTGCCCAGGGCGATGATGTAGCCGAACCCCAGGGTAACAGACGAGGTGGCGAGCGGGAGCATGAACAGCGGGTCGAGCAGCGAGGTCAGCCTGCCGCGGTCGCGGCTCAGGAAGAGGGCAACCGGCACGGCGATGCACAGCGACATGGCCAGCGCGGCCAGGGCGAATCCCGTCGAGTAGCCGACAGCGGCCACGGGGGGAATGTAGAAGATGGACTGCCCGGTGTTTTCGAAGAGGGCTCGATAGTAGAGCAGGGAAGGACCGGTTTCGGTAAAGATCGACCTGGCGGCGAGCGCCAGCAGGGGCGAGCCGAGCAGAAGCAGCGTAAGTCCCACGACGGACCACACCACGATCATCTCCGGGCGCGTGGTGATCTCCCGTGTGCAGTCCCGGGAGGATGCGGGGGGCAGCTCGACCGAGGCCTTTCTCTGAAGCCGGGTGTAGACCCACATGAATGCGAACATGAAGCAGATCTGCATGAGTGAGAGCGCAGCGGCCAGGGGCAGGTTGAAGAGGTGCATGGCCTCGCGGTAGATGGCAACCTCGATGGTAGCGTACCTGGGACCTCCCAGAATGAGGATCACCCCGAAGCTGCTGAAACAGAAGATGAACACCAGGAGCGCGGCGGCCATGATGCCTGGGCGAAGGAGCGGAAAGGTGACTTTCCAGAAGGCCTTCCAGGGCGAGGCGCCCAGCACCTGGGCGGCGTTCGCCAGGTCGGGGGAGATGCGCGACCAGAATCCCCCGACGATCCTCAGGACCACAGTGAAGTTGTAGAAAACGTGCGCCATGAGGATGAAGGCCAGCGTGTGCTCGAGCCGAATGGGCGGGGCCTGTATGCCGGGGATGCCCATGAGCCACTCGTTCACCAGTCCCCGGGGCCCGAGCAGGGCGCTGAAGGCCGCGGCCACCACCACGGAAGGGAGCACGAAGGGAACCGCGATCAGCGACTGGATGAGCGACTTTCCGGGGAAGCGGTAGCGGGTGAACACGTAGGCCGCAGGCAGGGCCAGGGCCAGGGTCAGTATGGTGGAGAGCGCGGCCTGCCAGGCGGTGAACCAGAGAATGCGCAGGGTAGACGAGGTCGTGAACACCTTCGAAACATTCCCGAGGTCCCACCTGCCATCTGTAGTGAGGCTCACGGAGAAGATCTCCAGAAGCGGGTAGAAGTAGAACAGCCCCAGGAACGCAAGTGGCACGCAGGCCAGGAGTGCTGGGGTGAGGTCCGGGCGCGCTCTCATCTCAACACGGCCTGCGTCCAGGCCCGGATCCATATCTCCCGGCGGCTGGAAATGACCTCGGGCTGCATGGTTGCGGGATCTTCCGCGAGCCTGGCATGCCGGACGAACACCTCGGGCAGCTCCACCCGGGAATGTGCCGGGAACATGAACATCTGCAGCGGGATCTCCTCCTGGAACGGCTTGTCCAGCAGGAAGTCCACCACCTTTTGCGAGAGCTCGAGGTCTCTGGTACCCTTGAGTATGCCGACGAACTCGATCTGCCTGAAGGCGGACCCGCCCTCGACAATGGCACCGGTGGGAGACTGCTCCAGGGGGCGATCGGCATAGTGGACCTCAACCGCGGGGCTGGTGGAGTAGCTGACGACCAGGGGTCTGTCGCCCTTGGATGAGGCGCTGAAGCGGCCCCAGTAGGCGTCTTCCCACCCGTCGACCACCAGGACGTCGTTTCGGGCCAGGTCCTCCCAGTATCTCA
>JBASVF010000089.1:0-8661 GCA_049275795.1 Desulfomonilia bacterium | reverse complement strand
CCGCCCTTGCCGTCCTCGTTCAGGGCCATGCATGCCAGGTGCTCGAAGGTCTTCGGCGCACCGAGCTCCAATTCGAGAGGTGCCGGTCCTTGCTCCTCGCTCGAGGAGCCATGGCGGCAGCACTTCTCGCCCTCCAGGTCCTTATCGGTGTAGCGTGGCACATACCCATTGATGAACTTCAGGGTGATGTCCCGGGATAGGGACCCTGTGCGGTCTATGCCGATATCGTAATATTTCAGGAGCTTGCCCGACCTCGCAATCTCATTGAGGGCGCCGCCGAGGAACGCGACCTGGTACCTGCCGAAAATGGGCTCCCTGAGCTTGCCGTCGCCCCTGATGTCCGCATCCGCCGTAGTTATCGCGATACGGTTACGGTCCTTTCGCACCAGGTTCTTTCCGAGGAAAATATGATCCCTGCAGACCCTGCATATTGAACCCCTGTCGCCTGCCGACTTATCACCCTCCAGCTCGGGGTCCGAAGGCCTCATCCCGCAGAACGGACACAGCCGATGAGCAAGATCTTTCCCAGGGTCTTTGCTGAATCCCTCGAGATAGTTCGAAATGACCCCCATCTTGTGCAAGGGGATCTTTGCCAGTTTTTTCCTCTCGGCTTTTGTCCCCAGTCGATCCCAGAGAGCGGGGAACCTGCCCTGGGTGAAATCCGAGGGCGATGCCTGTACGGAGGAAAAGCCCATTGATAGGGTGCCGTAGGAGATGTCCAGGAGCCAGTCGTTGATCTCCTCTTCGCAGGATCTTACCGCCTCTTTCGCAGACTGCGTGTTCGGCGCGATGATGGTAAACTTGCCTGCCGCGTTCAGCACCATGGAGGTGCAGAACAGGCCGATCCTCCTTATGAGCATGTCGGCCGCCAGCTCCGAGAAGAGTGACACGGCGAACGACCTGCCGCGGAGTATCTTGCTGCGGTTTTTCCCCGCTTCTCCGCCTGCGCTGAAAATGAAGCTCTGTATCCCGTGGAAATCGCCCGTGACAAGCAGGAACTTTTCCACTTTCTCATCCCTGATGGCCTCGATGTTCAGGGTATTTGCGTCCCTGTGGTACAGGTACAGGGAGGTTGCGAGAGCCGAGGTCACCCGCGAATGGTCGTAGAGCGACACGTCCGGGAGAACGTTGCCCGCCCGGGCTGCGGGTATGCAGGACGTATAGATCATCATGAGGCTGTCGAAGTGCTCGAACCACAGACTCACGTCCTCTTCCCTGTGCTTGAGCCCTTCGAGATCGAACACGAATTGCTCGAAGAGGGCCTCGTATTCCCTGCCGGCGTCTTCGGCCTTTGACGGTTCCACCTCGTCTTTGCGCCCGGGGAATATCGATAGCGGCGAGAGCGGCTTGAGCGGGTAGCAGGCGCCGGGTTCATGGTTGTCCGTGCCGAGCCCCTCGAACAATGCCAGGAGTCTCGTCTTCTGGTAATCCTTCCACGCGATAGCCTTGTTGTAGTCTTCGAATTGAACTCTGTCCCAGCCGCTGTTGATCCTGTCTGCCATGGCGATCAGCCACTGCATCGGGGTCTGGGGCAGGTGGTGGCCTGCCGCCAGGTTGATGAACGAGTCTTCCAGGCCCCAATTCGCCTTGTTGAACACCGATGGGAGCAGTTTCTCCACGTGATCGATAAAGGCAGCCGTGTAGACCGCATGCCGGTGTGTATGCCTCCCTTCGATGAAAGGCTGGTACAAGCCAGCATTGCTGTTGAGATACTCATCGGACACATTCAGGCCGAATTCGGCGAACTTGCCGATATCGTGCATGTATCCCGCTATGGCGATCTTCAGGGTTGTATCATCCATAACGTCCTCCTCTCCTGTCCCTGGCCCAAAGTACCTGGCATTTCAAAACTTCTTCAAATACTGCAACGTTTCTGTTCGCGCCATTTGCCTGAAGGTTATCGACCCCGGTTTACATGACAATCCGGATCCTCTCGCGGTCTATGCCGATTCCATACCTCGTGTCTGAGCGCTTTCCGACGGACCCGATCGCCAACTCCTTCAGGCTGTAAACTCCGAACCCCTTCTCGAGATCTCTCCTGATCTTGCTCTTGTATGAGTTGAAGTTTCGTTCATCCAGGCTCAGGATGCCTGAATCGCTCAGAACATCGCTTTGTCTTCCACCCGTGATCCTCCGGTATAACCGGGCTATCTCCTGCTGACGCTCGTAGATGCCACTGATGTCCAGGTAGCATTGCGTGCATCCGCGACACCCGGTGCCGCCCCTGGAGCATTCCTTCTTTTGCATGGCAAAGAACGCGTACAGGGCCAGGCGCGATGGCATCATGTCCATCTCCTGTTTCTTGTAAACGAGCTTCGATCCCGCCAGATCGACGATCAGCTGATACCGGTCCTCTCGTACGAGGGACAGCATGAGCGTAGCAGGATCTCTCGGCTGATGGAGAACGTCGCTCGAAAGCTGATTTCTGATGGACACGAACGGCACGGGAATGAGGACCACCCGCGCATAGCGTGTATTCTTGATGTAGGGTTGGCCGTTATCGCCGACCAATTCAAGGAGAACCGATGTCTTTGGGGGAAAAAAGAAATTCCGACAATTCTCGAATTCCGAGCTCACGAGAACATGGTATACCCGGTCTTGAGGCCTTCCATACATCTGCGCCGCCGTCATGAGACACGCGCTCATGGTCTTGCGTCCGCCGGCGATTGAAAAATACACCTCTGTTTCGGGATCCCTGGTCAGGTTGAAGGCAAGCTCCAGGCAGCACTTCAGGACGAGTTCGTTGTCATGCTCGTCCTCGATGTCATCTATCTCTCTTCCATTGTCGTCGGTGATGGTATGTACCTGATCATAACCAAAGTTGATGGCGGCGGGATCGATACGGTAATCAGAGAGATATCGGTAGTACTGGCCGTCGACCGGGGAGAGCAGGGATGCATTCACGGCCTCCTTGCCCTTCCTCGTGGTTATGACATGAATCTCATCAACCCTCTTGCCCTGCTGGTGGAGAGCGAAGAGTGTTTCAGTGAGCACCTGCGGACTGAGGCCTACCACGGCCAGGAGGATACCCTTCATGCTCACCCCGCGGCTGTATCGATCCTGAACTTTCCGAGTCCGAACGCCGTCTGCTTGCCGAGGTGGACCTCCTCACAGAAACGAAGTATCGGCAGGTACTCGGACGGCACCTCGGCATAAGTGATATCTCCTACCATACCGCCGAGAAACATTTCCTGTTCCTGCCGATTGGAATAACGCTTCCAATCGTACCACCTTATCGAGGACTCGCTCGTCGCAACACGCATGGCCCTACGGACCAGGTCCTTGTAATCCAGTTCCGGCTCTCCATCGCCATGGTAGGCCATCAAAGAAGATACCCTACGCAACGCCGCCCGGATCAGCACATGGAAGGGCAATTGAGGCTCGAGCCTGCTCTGGTACTTGAGCCTGAGCGGTGTGAGCAAGGATATCTTCAGCTTCCTTACTACATCTCCCTCATCCTCCGTGGAATCCGCCAGGGAAATATCCCGGCGGGCGGCCTGGATGTGCTCGACCTTCCTCGCTTCTGCGGAATAGAGCACCGTCTTGCCGTAACTCACCGCCTTGAGCTCGAAACCACCGGCCTTGCCGTTGAGCCTCTTCCCTATCCCGGATTTGCCGATCTGTTCTACTGCGTAGATGAAATAAGGCAAGAAATCCGTCGCTCTGCCAAAAAGTAACAATGAAAAATCAAGGGACTCCCCAGCCTTGTATTCGACCTTCTTTTCCAAGGGCGGCTCTATTACGTAGGCGTTAGGGGGTGCCGCCAATCTTCTTTTTTCGGGAGCAGGACCGTCGTCATGGACGCCCTCAAAGACAACCGCATATACGCAACTCTGGCGCAGAAGGCAGTCCCGGCAGGTCTGGCGTCTCAGCGCGCAAACAACTTTTTTTAAAGCGTGCCCGAGAACCCCTCTGAACGTCGATCCCTTGTACACCGGGAGCAGTGCGTCATCTTTGAAGACACACGAAAAATCATATCTGCCAAATTGCACAATCATACCCCTCCAAGAAACACTTCAAGAAAGACAGTACAATCACAGAAATGTTTCAGATTTCAACCTGTCGGATAGTATGCACGGAAATGCCTGATATTGTCAAATGTTATTGACTACACTTTCATTTCAGCATGAATCACTGATGAGAATCTACTCCGGAAGTGATACCTCCGGGTACAAAAGTCGTGTTTACGGCAACCAACAGTTTCAAAAACTTGGGAAGTGATCCTCTTAAGGAAAAATTCTAACAAAAGCATGGTCCCACACAGGGGCCACACGACCCGCGAGCTTCAAAGCTCATCGGATCCCCGAGCCCGAAACGAGAAAATCTTCCATAACCCGGTGGCGCGACTTTGCATATGCCCCATAAGGGACATGACCCCGCCCCTTGGGGGCCAGGGCTCGAGTGCCGGCTCCACCTGGTAATGTTCCAAGAATATCTTATTAATTCTATTAACATTTCAGATCCTGTGATATACGTTCGAGGTACAGGAACACCCGTGCTTCCTTGAGAATTCAATGGATCTTGCGTGAACACGAAGGAGGAACATGGATTGAACCCGGATACCATCTCTGCCGCGAGTGGGCCGTCCTCGATGGATCGAGTGCCGCATCTTTCAGAACGCGTAATGTCATTGAAGAAAGATGTCCAGAGCTATAAACCGGGCATCTGTACTGAGCGGGCGATCATCTGGACGGAATACTTCAAGAACCCTGAAAACATGACCAAACCGGTCTCCATCCAGATTGCCGAGGCGTTCAGGGAAGTCCTGCTGAGAAAGACTATTCGAATCTACCCTCACGAACTCATCGTGGGAAATTTCACCTCGAAAAGGGTCGGGGGCCAGATCGAGCCGGAGCTCCTCGGCGTGCCGGTCATGCAGGATATCTTCAAGTTCCCGAGAAGGAAGGTAAATCCCCTGAAGCTATCGGCTCGGGAAACATGGCAGCTCCTCAGGATTCTGCCGTTCTGGCTCCCGCGGTTCCTTGCCATCCGAGCCCATAAAACGCCCGTGAAAAAAATCCTGGGCGTGATCAGGCAGCTCAAGTCGCATTACTACGTGATAAACGAGGCAGGCGGCATCGCCCATACCATTCCCGATCATGAAAAGCTCATCAACATCGGCATCGACGGAATCCTCTCGGAAATATCATCGCACCAGCAGCACCCCGGAATAGATTCCGACCGGTGGCACTTCTACGAGGCCATGAGAATAAGCGCCGAGGCCTTTGCACTGTTCTGCGACCGATACGGGAGGCTCGCCAGGCAAATGGCCGATAAGGCCCGGGACACGGAGGAGCGGCGCAGCCTGGATGAGATCGCCGGGTGCTTCAAATCCGCGCCCAGGAAAGGGGCTTCCACGTTCCGGGAAGCGCTCCAGATCGTGTATCTCGCACACATAGCCATCATGATCGAGAGCCTGGACAACTCGATCGGGCTCGGGCGCATGGATCAGTATCTCTATCCCTTCTATGAAAGGGATGTCCAAAGGGGGATCCTCACGAAGGAGCAGGCACGGGATCTCATCGCGGCATTCTCTATCAAGTTGTGCGAGCTGGTCCCGGTCTTCCCCGAGAAGGTCATAAACTTCCACGGCGGATTCTATAATGCCCAGGTGGTCACTGTCGGCGGCGTGGATCGAAACGGCAACGATGCAACCAACGAGCTCACCTATATCTTTCTCGAGGTCATGAACGAGCTGCGGATGAGAGAGCCCAACTACCATGCCCGTCTGCATGCCGGCTCTCCCGATGCCTATATCGATCGCATCGTGGCCAACCTCTGCGACGGGGCCAACACGCCGGCCCTGTACAATGACGATGTGATCATCGAATCCATGTGCAACGACGGGTTCAGCCTCGAGGACGCCAGGGATTACTCGGGGTGCGGATGCGTCGAGCCGATCGCTCCGGGCAAGAGCTTTGCCTCGACGAATGCTGCGATGGTCAATGTGCCGATGATTCTCGAGCTGGCCCTCAACCGGGGCAGACGGTTCAACTCCCCCTTCTGCAGTGGAGCTGCGACCATGGCCGCTTCCAGGATGAGGACGATGGACGACGTCAAGTCGGCCTTTGAGACCCAGCTCAAATTCATC
This sequence comes from Desulfomonilia bacterium, assembly GCA_049275795.1. GTDB lineage: Bacteria > Desulfobacterota > Desulfomonilia > UBA1062 > UBA1062 > Phosphitivorax. The sequence continues at coordinate 2,570 of JBASVF010000089.1, read as the reverse complement.
ATCAAAAGGCTCATGGAAGATCTCAAGGCGCTCGAGGAGGCAAACCGCGATTACCATCCGACGCCTTTCACCAGCATGCTCCATGAAGGATGCATCGCATCCGGGAAGTGTACGACGGCAGGGGGCGCCCAGTACAACTTCTCAGGGATCCAAGCCGTTGCACCGGTGGGAGTCGGAGACGCGCTCTACGCGATCGACACGGTTGTATTCAAGGAGAAAAAGATCTCCCTTCCCGATCTCGTGAGCCTGCTCAAGAAGAATATCGATGACCCGAAATGGCTGGCATACCTGCGCGGGCTGAAAAAATTCGGCAACGACGAGGAGGAAGTCGACAAATGGACGCTCTATACGGTTGAGGCCTTCGGGAAAGCCCTCGAGGGATACGTGAGCTCGCGCGGGGGAAAATATCGCATGGGGATATACTCGGATACCCTCCACGAGTTCTACGGCCGAATCGATGGGGCCTCGGCCTATGGCAGGAGAAAAGGTGAATGCTTCTCCTCAGGCCTGGCACCGGCAAACGGGTTTGACAGGAACGGGCCCACAGCGCTCATCAATTCCCTGAACCGTTTCGATTTCAAGAAGATTCCAAACGGAATAAATTTCAACCTGAAGTTCTACCCTCAAACGCTCAAGGGCGATCGGGGAAGATTGATCCTTTCAACGCTCCTGAAAGTCTATTTCCAGAGGGGTGGCATGCAGACCCAGATCAACGTGCTCGACCCGGAAGAGCTGAAGAAAGCTCGGGACAACCCCGATCTCTACCCCAACCTCATGGTAAGGGTTTCAGGGTATACCGTGTACTTCAACGATCTCTCCCCGGCAATGAAGGACGAGATCATCCAGAGAAGCGTCCTTGTCGTATAAGCGGGGATCCTTGCGGGGACTGTCGTCCCCACGCAGGGGCCTGATCGGGTGTTGCCGGCAGGTGCCATACCATGCCTGGCTGCGAGAAGGTCTCCATCATGTCCCTGGAGCGCGGCGATGCCCTCTCGGCAGGACGATGGACACGATTCGGGCGCACGTACCGTGATCAGTTGGTTTGAGACATGACCTTCTCGCGGAGAATCTTTGATAAAAGCATGGTGCCCGAGAAGGGACTTGAGCCCCTATGAGCTTGCGCTCATCGGTTTTTGAGTCCGAAATTTCAGAAAAAACAACCCCCAGATTATAGGTCTCATTTCCCGTAAGTCATTGCTTTGGTTATATTATGAGCCTTCCAATTATCCCCGTTCTTTCTATCCATTCCCCTGGTTTTCGATGAATTCTATCAAATTTTTAGCACAGTCAGATGCATACTGTTTTATGCAATAACCCTGCTCGGGATGCAAATATTCTCGGGTATAAACGAAGCAATCGTTCGTGTCATCCCGCATTCAAGAAAGTATTTTTTGCAGACGGTCGTGTTCGAACGCTCGCTTAGCAGGACCCATCTTTTTGATGTTGAGGCACTTCCACTGAAGGGCGGGCAGCTGATCCAGATGCTCAACACCTAAACGGTGCCACTCGGGTTCGCCGCGTTTCATGGATAAAAGGAATGCTCTCTCGTCATCATCCAGGGACTGGACAAGCATCTGAGAGAGCTTCTCCTGCACCTCCTGCAATTCTTGCAGTGGCACTTCTTCCTGGGTCATTCCCACGAACTGGTCATCGTACAAAGACTTCATATCGAGAAGGCTCGGCGACAGGAGCTCGTTCATGGGCCTGTTGTGCCCGGCAAGATGCACGACGAAGGAACGCCTGATTTCAGGCGTGATACCGGTATCGTCGAGCAGCACCTTTACATCGAAGAGGTCTCGGGGATGCTGGCGGTCCAGTGCAGCACAGAGTTTTCCTCCGTAAAGATCAGCGACCGGCAGCGTCGGCACGCTGACAAAAGCTCCGAAGTGTTTCTGCGCGACCGGGCTCAGGTCCATATTTATAGGTTGGTTAATCGACCCCCTGAGGATGAGGTTCGGCTCGATTTTGATAACGGCCTCACTGGTTGAAACCAGAAGCTTTACCACCAGATCGTGCATCCTGCTTCTGCGAACCTGTGATCCCGGTATGCGGCGTTCGATCTCCTGCCCTATCGCCAAGAGTGTCTCGCTGATCTCAGTCAAAGCTTCATTTCGAGGTTTCAAGGGCAGGTATGTCAGATCAATATCCACGGACACCCGCAGCATGTCGCGCACAAACAGGTTGAGTGCAGTCCCGCCCTTGAGGGCAAAGCATGCATGTCTTCCGATTTCGGGAAGGCACCGGAGGAGTAGCCTGACCTGAGCCTCGTATCTGCTGTCAAACACCAGGGAGTTCCTCTTGCTTCGGCACGGTTATCTGATAGCGTTGATTGAATTGCCCACCGTGGTAGATCTGCCGTTTACCCTTGCCCAGATCGATCCTTGTGGTATCGAGCCGCGAAAACCAGCTATGACCAGCCGTCTCTGCGCTCCAAAGAAAGAGTCTCTTCACCTTTACGGAACGGCACTTCTCAAGGAGATCCTGTACGACATCCGGCCTGAGCGTAACGAGCCCTTCCATCAACTGGTAAGCATATTCAACATCCTCGTTCTTCTTTACCAGGTACATCT
>JBASVF010000088.1:0-5769 GCA_049275795.1 Desulfomonilia bacterium | reverse complement strand
CCGACAGTCCCTTCTTCGCCAGATGCTTCGTTATCGCCGCCGTCAACGTCGTCTTCCCATGATCTATGTGCCCAATCGTCCCCACGTTCACATGCGGCTTGTCCCTCTTGAATGTCTCCTTAGCCATAGAGCTGTCCTCCCCTTGACTCTTTTACGTTCGCGGAGATGCCGCTCGGCACGGGCTCGTAGTGCGAGACCTGCATGGTGAAGGTCCCCCTCCCCTGCGTGAGGGATCTCAAGCCCGTTGCGTACCCGAACATCTCGGCAAGAGGCACCTGGCTCGCGATCACCCGCACGTCGGAGCGGGTGTCCATGCCCAGCACCTTCCCCCTCCGGGAAGAGAGATCACTGATGACATCACCGATGTACTCCGGAGGGCTTACCACTTCTACGTCCATAATGGGTTCAAGCATTATGGGGCCTGCTTTCTTCAGTGCGTTCTTCATTGCCATGGAGCCGGCGATCTTGAAGGCCATCTCCGAGGAGTCCACCTCGTGGAAGGAGCCGTCGTAGAGGGTCACGCGGACGTCCTGCACCGGATAGCCGGCGCTCGGACCCATCTGCATGGCCTCCTCCACGCCCTTTCGGACCGCGGGGATGTACTCGCGCGGGATTACGCCTCCCACGATCTTGTCCACGAACTCGAGGCCCGAGCCGCTCGGCAGGGGTTCCACCCGGATGAGCACATGGGCGAACTGCCCGTGGCCGCCGGTCTGCTTGGCATACTTGGTCTCCTCCTGGGCCTCTCGGGTGATGGACTCGGTGTAGGCGACCTGGGGCCTGCCCACGTTGGCCTCCACCCCGAACTCCCGCCGGATCCTGTCCACGATGATCTCCAGGTGGAGCTCGCCCATCCCGGAAATGAGGGTGTCACCGGTGCTGCGGTCGGTGTGGACCTTGAAGGACGGGTCCTCCATGGACATGCGGGACATGGCCATGCCCAGCTTCTCCTGGTCGACCTTGGTCTTGGGCTCGATGGCAATGGAGATGACCGGCTCCGGGAAATCCATGGATTCAAGAACGATGGCCCGGTTCGCCTCGCAGAGGGTGTGGCCCGTGATGGTGTTCTTCAGGCCCAGCACCGCGGCAATCTCGCCCGCGTGGATAGTCTTGATCTCCTCGCGCTTGTCCGCGTACATGCGCACCAGCCTGCCGATCCGCTCCTTCTTGCCGCTGCCGCTGTTGAAAACCGTGTCTCCGGCGTTTACGGCCCCGGAGTAGACCCGGATGAATGTGAGCTGGCCCACGTATGGGTCGTTCATGACCTTGAAGGCAAGCGCCGAGAAGGCCTCGTCGTCGTCGGGATAGCGAACCTGGTCCTGGCCGCTTGAGTCCTTGCCGGTGACCGCTCCCACCTCGCGCGGCGAGGGCAGGTAGTCCACGATGGCGTCCAGCAGGGGCTGGATGCCCTTGTTCCTGAACGCCGTGCCGCAGAGCACCGGGGTGAGCTTGAGGCTCAGGGCGCCCTTCTTGAGGGCCAGCCTGATCTGGTCCTTGCCGATCTCGCTGCCCTCGAGGTAGGTCTCCATGAGCAGGTCGTCCACGTCGCACACCGCCTCTATGAGCCGCTCATGGTACTGCTCGGCCTTCTGCCGGTATTCATCGGGAATGGGAACCACCTGGAACTTGGCCCCCTTGCTCTCGTCGTCGTACACCACGGCGTGCATCTCGATGAGGTCGATGACGCCGATAAAGGAATCCTCGCTGCCCAGGGGGATCTGCAGGGCTACGGGGTTGGCCGAGAGCCGCTTCGAGAGCTCCTTGAGAACGCGGAAAAAGTCCGCCCCCACCCGGTCCATCTTGTTGACGAACGCGATCCTGGGCACGCGGTAGCGCTCGGCCTGCCTCCACACGGTCTCCGACTGGGGCTGCACCCCTCCCACCGCGCAGAACACGCCCACGGCGCCGTCCAGCACCCTCAGGGAACGCTCCACCTCGATGGTGAAATCCACGTGTCCCGGGGTGTCGATGATGTTGATAACGTGATCCTTCCAGGAGCAGGTCGTGGCCGCCGAGGTGATGGTGATCCCGCGCTCTCTTTCCTGCTCCATCCAGTCCATGGTGGCCTGGCCTTCATGGACCTCACCCATCCGGTAGCTCTTCCCCGTGTAGTAGAGGATGCGCTCCGTAGTGGTGGTCTTACCGGCATCGATATGCGCCATGATGCCGATGTTTCGCAACTGCTCTATTGGTACCGATCTCTTCAAAACCGTTGTTCTCTACCAGCGATAATGGGCAAAGGCCTTGTTCGCCTCTGCCATCTTGTGGGTATCTTCCTTTTTCTTTATGGATGTTCCACGGTTATTGTACGCATCCAGGATCTCGAGCGCCAACCGCTCGCTCATGGTATTCTCGCTCCTGGACCTCGCCGCCTGGATGAGCCACCGCCGGGCGAGCATCTCTCGGCGGTCGGGCCTCACCTCGGTGGGAACCTGGTACGTGGCGCCGCCGATCCTGCGCGACCTGACCTCCAAGGAGGGTTTCACGTTGTCGAAGGCCTTGATGAATACCTGGAGAGGGTCTTCCTTGGTCTTCTCCGCGATGTAGTCGAGCGTGTCGTAGAAGATCTGCTCGCTCACGGATTTCTTACCGTCCCACATGAGGCAGTTGATGAACTTGCTGACGGTCTTGTCGCCGTACTTGGGGTCAGCGGTTATCTCCCTCTTCAGGCTTCCTCTCTTCTTTCTCGGCATGGCTCATAAACCTCTTACTTTGGTCTCTTGGTTCCGTATTTGGATCTTCCCTGACGGCGCTCCTGAACACCCTCGGAATCCATGACCCCGCGGATGATGTGGAACCTCACCCCGGGCAGATCCTTTACACGGCCGCCCCGTATGAGCACCACGGAGTGCTCCTGCAGGTTGTGCCCTTCGCCCGGAATATAGGAGGTCACCTCGTAGCCGTTGGTGAGCCTCACCCTGGCGACCTTGCGCAGAGCGGAGTTCGGCTTCTTCGGAGTCGTGGTGTAAACGCGCACGCATACGCCCCTTCTCTGCGGACACTCCTGCAAGGCCCTGGTCTTCTTCTTCTTTATGATTTCTTTCCTGCCTTTTCTTACCAGTTGGTTGAGTGTAGGCATCCTATATCCCTTCTTTTCCTTTTAAAAAATTGACGGGTTCCGCCGTCAGAGTGGACCGCAGTCTTCTAACAACGGAAGCCTTTCCTGTCAAGGGTTTTCTACAGCTCATCATCGAAGATATCTTCCTCTTCCACCTTGATATCCACCCGGTTATACACGGGGAAACCGGTGCCCGCCGGGATGAGCCTTCCCATGATCACGTTCTCTTTCAGGCCCACCAGGTGGTCGACCTTGCCCTCGACGCTCGCCTCGGTAAGCACCCGCGTAGTCTCCTGGAACGAGGCCGCCGAGATAAAGCTCTCGGTGTTGAGGCTGGCCTTTGTGATTCCCAGGAGCGACGGCTCGGCGATGGCGGGCCTGCCGCCGGCGGCAACGACCCTCTCGTTCTCCTCGCTGAAGAGGTACTTGTCGACGTACTCTCCCTCGAGGTTCGAGGTGTCGCCCGCATCCTTGATCCGGACGCGCTTGAGCATCTGGCGCACGATTACCTCGATGTGCTTGTCGTTGATACGCACGCCCTGGAGCCGGTAGACCTCCTGGACCTCGTCCACCAGGTACCGGGCAAGGTCCTTCTCGCCGCTGATCCTCAGGATGTCGTGAGGATCGACCGCGCCGTCCATGAGCGGCTCGCCGGCGCGCACGAAGTCACCCTCGTGCACCGAGATGTGCTTGGTCTTGGGGATCATGTACTCCTTGGCCTGGCCCACCTCGGGGGTGATTACGACCTTGCGCTTGCCCTTGCTGTCCTTGCCGTAGGAGACCTCGCCGTCGATCTCGGTGACCGTGGCGGCCTCCTTGGGCCTGCGGGCCTCGAAGAGCTCCACGACCCTCGGCAAACCGCCGGTGATGTCCTTGGTCTTGGTGGTTTCGCGAGGGATCTTCACGAGGACGTCTCCCGCAAAGACCTCGTCACCCTCTTTCACGAAGAGGTTGGCGCCCACGGGCAGCGCGTACCGCGCCGGGCTCTTGCCGTCGGGGAGCTTCACGACCCTTCCCGCCTCGTCCACGATCTGGATGCGCGGCCTGAGCTCGGGGTTCTTCGGCTCGATGATGACCAGGCGGCTGAGTCCCGTGACCTCGTCGATGTGTTCCTGCACGGTGATCTCTTCGACCAGATCGCTGAAGCGCACCTTGCCCGGAACGTCGGTGAGGATCGGGATGGTGTACGGATCCCACTCGGCGAGCAGGTCGCCGGGCTTCACGCTCGCGCCGTCCTCGACCTTGATCTTGGCGCCGTACACGAGCGTGTAGCTCTCGCGCTCGCGGCCCTTCTCGTCTTCCAGGACCACCGAGCCGTTGCGGTTCATGACCACGAGCTCGTTGTCTCTGCCCCGCACGGTCTTGAGGTTCTTGTACCGCACGACGCCCGTGTGGTTGAACTTGTGGCTCGACTGCTCCACGACCGTGGCCGTACCGCCGATGTGGAAGGTCCTCATGGTGAGCTGGGTTCCCGGCTCGCCGATGGACTGGGCCGCGATGATGCCGACCGCCTCGCCGATATTGACCATCCGGCCCCGGGCCAGGTCCTTGCCGTAGCACCGGGCACAGATGCCGTGCTTCGACCGGCACGTCAGGGCCGAGCGGATCACCACCCGCTCCATGCCGGACTCCTCGATGCGCTCGACATGGCTCTCGTCGATCATGGCGTTCGCCGGGACGATCACATCGCCGGAGTACGGGTCGCGCACGTCGTCGAGCGCCACCCGGCCGATGATTCTCTCACCCAGGGTCTGGATGATCTCGCCGCCCTCAACCAAGGCCTCCATCTCGATGCCGTCCAGGGTGCCGCAGTCCTCTTCCGTGATCACCACGTCATGGGCCACGTCCACGAGCCGCCTGGTGAGGTAGCCCGAGTTTGCGGTCTTCAGGGCGGTGTCGGCAAGGCCCTTCCTGGCGCCGTGGGTTGAGATGAAGTACTCCAGGACGTCGAGCCCTTCGCGGAAGTTCGACTCGATGGGCGTCTCGATGATCTCGCCCGAAGGCTTGGCCATCAGGCCTCTGATCCCGGCCAGCTGCCTGATCTGCTGGGCCGATCCCCTGGCGCCCGAGTCCGCCATCATGAAGATGGGGTTGAACGAGGGGATTTCTTCCTTGCGGCCGTCCGGGTAGGTGATGGTATCGGTCTTGATGGTGTCCATCATGTCGGATGCCACGTGGTCGGTAACCTTGGTCCAGATGTCCACGATCTTGTTGTAGCGCTCGCCGTCGGTGATGAGACCCTCGTTGTACTGGGTGATGATCTGGGCCACGTCTTCCTTGGCCTTCTCGATGATCTTCGCCTTGGATGCCGGGACGATCATATCGTCGATGCCGATCGATATGCCCGCCTTTGTGGCGTAGTAGTAGCCGAGGTCCTTGATCCGGTCCGCCAGCAGCACGGTGTTCTTGTCGCCCGCCACCCTGAAGCAGATATCGACGAGCTCCGCGAGCGCCTTCTTGGTCATGGGCTTGTTGATCGTCTCGAACGGGATCTCCTCGGGTACGATCTCCCGGAAGAGAACCCTGCCGACCGTGGTGTCGTAGTACTTGCCGTCGTCCATGCGGACCTTGATCCTCGCATGAATGGATGCCACGCCTGCGTCATGGGCGGCCCTCACCTCTTCGGGACCGAAGAAGACCATGCCCTCTCCCTTGGCCATGGGTTTGTCGCGCGTGAGGTAGTACACCCCGAGCACGATGTCCTGGGTGGG
>JBASVF010000087.1:0-4122 GCA_049275795.1 Desulfomonilia bacterium | reverse complement strand
ATCACCCCGGAGCACTGCCCCGGGCCCGATCCAGCAGCGGCTCCCGATCCTCACGTCACCGATGATGTGCGCATCGGGCGAGATCCATGTCCCCTCACCCACTACCGGCCTCCTTCCGTCGAAAGCATAGATACCCATATCACCTCCAGAAAGCAGATTTTCCTTCAGGTGTACCGGGAACTTCATACCCCTTTTGCGGTCACATATCCAGCACGAGGGGAACGGCCGGATCTCTTGCGGCCGGGCAATGGGCGCGGAACGAAACAATCGGCGCTTCCCCCGCGTTCTCTTCCGGGCGGACCAGCCTTGACACCCGGCCGCCCCGGGTTCGGGCGAACCCGGGGGAAGGCATACCGGACAGGCCATGCAGGACCGCCCGGAAAGGTCGGGGTCCTAGATCTTCGTGAGGGCCCCGGGGTTGAGGTCCTCGACCCCTGCCAGGTAGTTCACGAGGTTCTCCCTGAGTTTGATGTCGTACTGGGAGGTGATGGCGATCTGCTCCATGATGGGTGAGCCGCCGCCGTGGTAGCTGCCGTAGGTTGAAAAGCCGGTGAAGCCCGAGCAGTTGTGGTCGATGAAGAGGAGCCAGAACTTGATCTGGTCCTCGATGGGAACCTTCGGGTTTCGCCTGAGGTACTTCTCGAGCAGGGGCTTCAGGTCCGGGTTGAGGAGGTCGGGCTCGTTGGGGAAGGTGGCCGGCAACCCGCCTGCGATGTTGCAGAGCATCTCCTGCTCGTGGAAGACCGCCTCGCCGGTGAGGCAGCGGCCCACGTTGCAGAAGATCGAGTGGGGGAAGTAGCTGCCCGGGCCGTAAGGCTGCATGCCGAGACCCGGAATGTAGACCTCGGGCTTGCCCATGGCCGATGCCGTGTAACCGGCCGCGTAGCCCAGCTCGGTGATCTTGATGAACTCGGAGAGCATCCCGCGCACGTGGGAGGTCTGGCGGATGCCGTTGTACCGGGCCGCGAGCGAGGCCATGCCCGTGAGAACGTCACCAATGGCGGGCTTGCAGCCCGAGTAGCTGTGGCGGTGGAACAGGGCGAAGAGGTGTGCGCAGATCCCGCCGTGATCGTGCTCGCCGCACAGGAAAACCCTCTCCCAGGGGACGAACACATCGTCGAAGATCAGGTAGGAGTCGGTGTAGCCGTGGACTACCCCCGGACGGTAATGCTTTTTCCTGCGGACGTTGTGGATGGAGAGCACCTGTTTGACGCCCTCGTGATCGGCCGGCACGGCAAAGGCCACGGCATAGTCCTTCTCGTCGGGGCCGAGTGCCCGGGTGGGGATGACCAGGATCTCGTCGGCGATCGAGGCCTCCGAGATGTGCAGCTTGCATCCCCTGACCACGATGCCGTCCGACTTCTTCTCCACCACGTGCAGGTACATGTCGGGGTCGGTCTGCTCGCCCGGGCGCTTGAGCCGCTCTCCCTTCATATCGGTCTGGGCGCAGCAACCCACGAGGTCGTTCGTCTGGAAGTATTCGAGCCATTTCAGGAAGTTCTTGTGGTACTCGGTTGCACCCTTGTTGGAGCGGTCGGCCTCGAAGGACACCGCGTTGACCGCGTTGATCCCGTCGATGCCCATGCACCGCTGGATGCAGAAACCGACGTTGCGGCACAGCGCCCGGGTCATGTCCTGCTTCTTGTGCAGGTCGTCGGTGCTCTGGTGGACATGGCAGAAGCGGTTGATCGTCTGGCCGGTGAGGTGCGAGGTGGCGGTGCACAGATCCTTGAGCTCGGGGTTTTCAACCGCGTCGAAGGTGGTGCCCATGATCTCGATGGCCGGCATCTGCAGCTCATCGTCCCGGTCGATGAGGTCCCCGTAGTAGTAGAGGTTTCTCCGCATCTTCCTGAGCCCTTCGAGATACTGCTCTTTCGTCCTCATGTGGTCCTCCTTTTTGATAGGTCATGCAAACATCATAAAATTCAAGAAGAAGTATCCTTGAGCCCGGCCCCGCCCTGCTCTCCGGAGGAGGCTGGAGCCCTCCGGCAGCAGGGAGGAACGAGCGTGCAGGCGCTCAAGACCTTGGCCGGATGGTTGTCCGCCCGGATGCCCTCGAGGATGAGATCCACCAGGGGATCGACCTGCGAGATCAGGTTCGTGGGCGAGCCCATGAGATGCCTGCGGGTGAAGAGGTGCTCGATGGTCCCCAGGATCATGGCGCGCACCAGGAAGGGGTCGGTGTCTTTCCTGAACACGCCTTCCTCAACTCCTTCCTGTATGCACGAGAGAAGCTGCCGGGCCGCCGTGGTCACCGTCCGGTAGGCCTCGGTCTGCAGGAAGTTCCGGCTGGTCTTGAGGTGGAGCATAATCAGCGCCGTGTATTCCGGGTTGCTCTCGTAGGTCGAGATATACCTCTGCACCAGGGCCCTCAGCTTCGCCTCCGCTCCCCTGAGATAGGGCAGGACCTTCTGGGTTTCGGCCATGGAGCGTTCCGTTATCTCCTGGGGAATCGAGAAGAGCAGCTCTTCCTTGCTCTTGAAATACTCGTACACGGTGGCATCGGAAACCCCTGCCGCCTTGCTTATCTCAGAGATGGTCGCGTCCTGGAACCCCTTTTCCGCGAAGATCTTCATCGCGCATTCCAGGATGCGCTCTCTCCTCTGTTCCTTGTGCCGAACCTTTGCCATGTGCCCTCCTGTTCTGCCGTCCTCTCGCCGCCTGTCCAGCATTCCGGTCTGCCGTGAATCGGCCGGGGGCGTCCCTGGAGCCCGTCCCGGCCACCTCTTCATATGGTGTAGTGAGAATCTTGTTTTGTCAAGTTATAATTGACAAGGACTCAAAATATAGTTAGGTGAAATAAATAGTCACTATGGATAAAGAGCTTTTTGTAGGCTCGGAATATCCATAGCGCGGTTATTATTGCGTATGACTTTTCGAAAAATTGGATTACAAAAGAAATGATGGTGTAATGGTTTTGTCGGCGGGAACATGAAAGGCATGTTCCGTGACGATAATGAAAAGGAGGAGACCATGGACAGGGTGGATTTTTCCCTCAACGGCAAGGTGGCCCTGGTCACCGGTGCGAGCAGGGGGATCGGCGAGGCCATTGCGGTCACCCTCGCGGACTACGGCGCCGAGTGCATCCTGGTGAGCAGGAAGGAGGATGCGCTCAAGGGTGTGGCCGAGAGGATCGCCTCCCGCGGAGGCAAGGCTCGCGTGATGGCCTGTCATGTGGGCGATCTCGGGCAGGTCGGGAAGCTCTTCGAGAGAATCGGGCGGGAGCTGGGGAAGCTCAACATCCTGGTCAACAACGCCGCCACCAACCCCTACTTCGGGGACATGCTCGGTGCGGACGAGGGTGTGTGGAGCAAAACCTTTGACGTGAACCTCAAGGGGCCCTTCTTTATGACCCAGCATGCGGCCCGGCTCATGGCCGCTTCTGGCGGGGGCTCCATCGTGAACGTATCATCCATCAACGGCGTCAGGCCGGCACCCCTGCAGGGGATCTACTCCATCACCAAGGCGGGCCTCATCTCCATGACCATGGCCTTTGCCAAGGAGCTCGCCGGGCAGAACATCCGGGTCAACGCCCTGCTGCCGGGCCTGGTGGAAACACACTTCTCGCGGGCCATCATGGAAAACGAGATGTTCTATGATTACGCAATCAAGATGATCCCCCTGGGCAGGCATGCAAAGCCCATGGAGATCGCGGGCGCGGTGCTCTACCTGGTGTCCGACGCAGCGCCCTTCACCACCGGCGCGGCCTTGGTCGTGGACGGCGGCGCGCTGGCATGAGCACCCATTTTCGACCACATCTTCGTATCGAAGGAGGGTTAGGGATATGAACGTTTCCGATATCAAGCGGGTTCTCATCTTGGGGGCGGGCACCATGGGTCAGCAGATCGGCTTTGTCTGCGCCATGCACGGCTACACCGTGATCATGCACGATCTCTCTCAGGAGATCCTCGATCGGTCCATAAAACGCATGGAGAAGCTCGGCTCCCTGTTCGTGTCCATGGGCCGCATCACTCCCGATCAGCTCACCGAGATCATGGGGCGAATCTCCGGCACCCCGGAGCCTTCGGAGGCCGCCCGCGACGTGGACCTCATCAGCGAGTCCGTACCCGAAGACCCCGAGCTCAAGGCCAGGATCTTTGCCCGGTTCAACGAGCTCTGTCC
>JBASVF010000086.1:0-6970 GCA_049275795.1 Desulfomonilia bacterium | reverse complement strand
GTCCCCGGGAATGGGCCTACAGCACGTGGCATACCGCACCAGGAGGTTGTCCACGCCCCTGACCACGATTCCCGACGTATCCGACCTCTTCTTCCGGTCCTGCGACCTGGGCGCCTTCTTCTGCTCTTCGGGCGCGATGCGGTTGATGACCTGGTTGATCGAGAGCCTGCCGAAGCCGATGGCCATGAAAAAGCTCTCCGTGTCCGTGAACGAGAACTCCCTGGCCAGTGACTCGTAGTCGATCTCATTGCCCAGGTGCAGGCTCTTGATGCGTTTGTCCAGGATCTCCCTGCCCAGGGCGATGCTCTGCTCGTTCTCCTGGGTCCTCAGCCAGGCCTTGATCTTGGTCCTGGCCCGCGAGGTCTTGACGATGCGCAGCCAGTCCTTGCTGGGGTGCTGCTTGGAGGACCTAAGGATCTCCACCACGTCACCGCTGTTGAGCTTGTAGCGCAGCGGCACGATCTTGCCGTTGATCTTGGCGCCCATGCACTGGTGCCCCAGCTGGGTGTGCACGCTGTAGGCGAAGTCCAACGGCGTCGCGCCTACGGGGAAGCGCTTGACTTCGCCCTTGGGGGTAAAGACGTAGACGTCTTCGGGGTAGAGGTCGATCTTTACGCTCTGGAGGAACTCGTGGGGGTCTTTGAGCTCCTTCTGCCACTCCAGGAGCTGCCTGAGCCAGGAGAGCCTCTCGCCGTCCTGCTGGCTGATCTGCTTGCCGTCCTTGTATCGCCAGTGGGCCGCGATGCCCTCGTCCGCGATGTAATCCATCTCGCGGGTACGGATCTGGAACTCGATCCGTTCGCCTCCCGGGCCAAACACGGTGGTGTGCAGCGATTGGTACATGTTGGGCTTGGGCATGGCGATGAAGTCCTTGATCCTCGACTGGATGGGCTTCCACACGGAGTGAATGATCCCGAGGGCCTCGTAGCACTCGGCCACGGTCGAGACGATGATCCTCACCCCCAGCACGTCGTAGACGTCCTCGAAGGGGATGCCCTGCTTCCTGAGCTTCTGGTACACGCTGTAGACGTGCTTGATCCTGCCCTTGACCTCGGCACTGATCCCCACGCCCTCGAGCCTGTCGCGGACGTGGTCCATCACGTCCTTAAGGTAGGCTTCCTTTTCCTTCTCGATCGCTTCGAGTTTGGTTTTGAGCGTCTTGTACCCCGAGGGGTCGAGTTACTTCAGGCTCAGCTCCTCCAGCTCGATCTGGAGCCAGTGGATGCCCAGCCGGTTGGCCAGCGGGGCGTAGATCTCCAGCGTCTCCCGCGCGATCCTCTCCTGGGCCTTGGTGTTGTGGTACTGGAGCGTGCGCATGTTGTGAAGCCGGTCGGTGAGCTTGATAAGGAGGATCCGCAGGTCCTTGCTCATGGCCAGGATCATCTTGCGGAAATTCTCGGCCTGGTGCTCCTCCTCTGAGCGGAAATCCATCTTGGAGATCTTGGTGAGCCCATCCACCACCTGGGCCACCTCCTCGCCGAACTCCTTGGCGATGTCCTCGACCTGGGTGAGTGAGTCCTCGATCGCGTCGTGAAGCAGGGCGGCAGCCACCGAGGTCACGTCCAGGTGCATCTGGGCCACGATGTGTGCCACCTCGAGGGGGTGGTTGAGGTAAGGCTCGCCGCTCAAGCGCGTCTGTCCCTGGTGCACGCGCGCCGAGAACACGTACGCCTTCTCGATGAGCCTGATGTCGGCCTCGGGGATGTATGCCGAGACCTCTTCGATAATGTCGTTGATCCGTACCGTCAAAGGGCTCTATCCGCTCCTTTACAGCTTGCCGGCCAGGTAGCCGACCGCATCTGCGACAGCCACCTTCTCAACCTTGCCGCTTGATCTCTCCTTGATCTCCACGACCCCTTCCTTCAACCCGCGCGAGCCTATGGTGACCCGGTAGGGCACACCGATGAGGTCGGCATCCATGAACTTCACCCCCGGCCGGGCATCCCGGTCGTCCAGGAGAACGTCCAGCCCGCGAGCCCGAAGGCTTTCATACAATTTAGATGCTGTCTCCAGCACTTCTTCTTCATGCACGCTCACCGGGAGCACCAGGACCTGGTAAGGCGCCAGGGATACGGGAAGTACGATGCCGTTCTCATCGGCGTACTGCTCGATGGCGGCCGCCAGCACCCTGCCCACGCCGATGCCGTAGCAGCCCATGACGATAGGCTTCTGCTTCCCGTCCTCGTCGAGGAAGGTGGCGCCCATGGCCTTCGAGTACTTGGTGCCCAACTTGAAGATGTGCCCGACCTCGATCCCCCGGATCGACTCCAGTGTCCCTCTGCCGCACCGGGGACAGGGATCTCCCTCGTTTGCATTCCGGATATCGGCGATTACGTCAATGCGGGCGTCCCGCGAGAGCCAGACATTCTTCAGGTGGTAGTCCTCCTCGTTCGCCCCGGTGACGAACGGCCCGGAATCCAGGAGCGCATAGTCGGCGATGGTGCGGACGCTGAGCCCCACGGGCCCGGCGAACCCGCGCGGTGCGCACGTGTGCTTCTCGATGGCCGCCTCGTCCGCCAACTCGATGGTCTCGCAGCCGGCGGCGCGCCGCAGCTTGGCCTCGTTCACCTCGTGGTCCCCGCGCACCAGCGCGGCCACCACGCCCTTGTCGGTAGTATAGATGAGCGTTTTGACCAGGTTCTCGGGCTGCACGCCCAGGAAGCCGCACACCTCTTCGATGGTCCGGGCGTTCGGGGTGTGCACCTTCTCAGGCTCACCGGCCGGCGCCTCCTTGAGAGCCGTGGAGGCGGGCGTCGCGATCTCCGCCTTCTCGAGGTTCGCGGCGTAGCTGCAGGAGGAACAGCTCAGGATCAAGTCCTCGCCCGTGGCTGCAAGGACCATGAATTCGTGGGAGTAGCTGCCGCCGATGGGGCCGGAGTCCGCCTCGACGGCCTTGAACTTGAGCCCACACCGCTCGAAGATGCGTTCGTAGGCCTTGTGCATGGATTCGTAGCTCCTGCCCGCTCCCTCGTCGTCGACATCGAAGGAGTAGGCGTCCTTCATGATGAACTCCCGGGCCCGCATGACGCCGAATCTCGGCCTGATCTCGTCGCGGAACTTGGTCTGGATCTGGTAGAGATTGAGCGGCAGATCGCGGTAGGAGCGCACCTCGTCACGTACGATGGTGGTGATGACCTCCTCGTGGGTCGGGCCCATAGTGAACTCTCCGCCCTTGCGGTCGGTGAACCTCAGGAGCTCCTTGCCGTAGAACTCCCACCTGCCGCTCTCCTTCCAGATCTCGGCAGGCTGGACCGCGGGCATCAGGACCTCCTGGGCGCCGGCTGCGTTCATCTCTTCCCGGATGATCTGCTCGACCTTTCTCAGGGCGGCGAGCCCGTAGGGAAGGTACGAATAGATACCCGAGGCGAGCTTCTTGATCATGGCCGCCCGGAGCATGAGCTTGTGGCTGATGACCTCGGCCTCGCGGGGTTCTTCCTTGAGCGTGTGCAAAAACAGTGTAGACCATTTCATGGTTCGGTTCTCTCCTTCTTTACTTCTTCGATGAGCGTCCTGACGATTTCAGACGTCCCGATGTGCCTTACGGTCCTGCCGCGGACGAAGAGCACGGCGCCCTCTCGGTCGCAGGCGACCCCCACGTCGGCGATCCTGGCCTCTCCGGGGCCGTTCACCGCGCATCCCATGACCGCCACTATGAGGTGCTCCTTCACGTCGCGAAGCGCGTCCTCCACCTCGCGGGCGATCGAGGCCACGTCCCCGTTTGCGCGCGCGCAGGTGGGGCAGGCGATCACCCTGACACCCTCTTTCCTGAGCCCCAGGCACTCCAGGAGCACCCGCGCCGCGTGCACCTCCTCGAGAGGGTCTGCGCTCAAGGATATCCGGATCGTGTCGCCGATGCCCTCCAGCAGCAGGGCGCCGACCCCGACCGAGGAGCGCACCAGCCCGGAAAGGAGCGTGCCCGCCTCGGTCACGCCGAGGTGCAGAGGCCATGGGCTGATTCTCGAGAAGCGGCGATACGCGTCGATGGTCTCGAGCACGTCGGAGGACTTGAGCGAGACCTTGAGCGCCGTCACGCCCATGTCCTCGAGCATGCGTACGTACTCGGCCGCGTTCTCCACCAGGGCGCCCACCCTGTCGCCGCCGTGGGCCTTAAGCAGCCGCCTCTTCACCGAGCCGAGGTTCACGCCCACGCGGATGGGTATCCCGGCATGGATCGCCGCGCGGGCCACGGCCTCGATCCGGTCGTTCCCGCCGATGTTGCCGGGGTTGATCCGGATGCCGTCAGCGCCGTGCTCGATGGAGGCTATGGCGAGCCGGTGGTCGAAGTGGATATCCGCGATGACCGGGATGCGCACCTCTCTCTTGATCTCACGCACCGCCCTCGCCGAAGGCAGGTCCGGCACGCTCACACGCACGATCTCGCACCCCGCCTTTTCCAGGGCCTGGATCTGGACCACGGTCCCGGCCACGTCCCTGGTGTCGGTGTTGGTCATGGACTGGATGCTGATCGGGGCCCCGCCTCCCACGGGCACCCCTCCCACGTGAATCCTTCGGGTGCTGTCACGGAGCGCTGTCATCTGAATTTGACTATCATATTCACTACCCGGACTCAAGAATGGAACCACGCCGAACGATAAGACCTTGGATGAAGAAAATCGCCTACGACGAGATCGAATCACTCCTTGATGGCCTTGGAGATATCCCCACACTCCCCTCCATAGCCACGGCCATCATGGAAAAGACGGTGGACGCGCATGTGAACGCCAGGCAGATCGCCCAGATGGTGGAGCGCGACCAGGCGCTTGCGGTCAAGGTGCTCAAGGTTGCGAACTCACCCTTTTACCGGAGGATCAAGGAGATCTCGACCATCCGGGGGGCCGTGGTGCTCCTGGGATTCAACGTGCTCAAGAGCATCGTGCTGAGCATCAGCGTCATCAACCTCTTCAGCGAAAAGGAGCGCCGGAGCCTGGATTTCTACAAGTTCTGGCAGCATAGTATCGCCTGCGCGGTGTGTGCCAAGGCCATCGCGAACAAGGTCGCCCCCAAGGCTGCCGAGGATGCCTTCATGGCCGGGCTCCTGCACGACCTGGGAAAGGTGGTGGCAGACCAGATCATCTGCACCAAGGGCGAGTACGGCGAGGTCCTCAAGGTCATGAACCGCTCCAACTCCGACATCATCGAGGTCGAGAATGCCGTGGTGGGGGTCGACCATGCGACGCTCGGCAGGTTTGTCATGGAGAAGTGGAACCTGCCGTCACTCCTGTGCAGGACCGTGGGCTTCCACCACAGCATCGTGGATGCCGGAGAGGACGGGGAGGTCGCGAAGCTCTGCGCCGTGGTGCACGTGGCCGATACCGTGACGAACCACCTCGGGCTCGGGCTGGGCAAGACCGACCGAGGGTTTGTCGACCCCGAGATCCTCACGAGCCTCGGGCTGACAAGCCACGACATCCAGGACATCTCGCTCAGCCTCAAGGACAGCATCTCGAGCATCAGCGACGAGATGGGCATCCCCAAGGCCGAGCCGAAAACCTACTTCGAGGTGCTCCAGTTCGCCAATGCCCAGCTGGGTAAGCTGAGTCTGGACCTCGAGCAGAAGAAGATGGCGCTCGAGCGCAGGACCGTGGAGCTCTCGAGCCTCAATCAGATGAGCAGCCAGCTCCAGTCGTGCCTGAAGCTCTCGGACATCGTCACCATCCTCACCACGAGCACGCTCACCATCCTGGAGGCCAGAAAGACCAGGTGCATCATGCGGCTGAGCAACTTGAGAATCATGATCACCGAGTCGTTCTGGCTCAACAACGCCCCGCAGACGCGCAGCGGCATGGCGAACGCCACCAAGGAGCTCCTGGACAGGTCGAACGGCATCTATCCCAAGGGCGTTTCCTTTGTCTATGCCCCGATCAAGGTGGATGGCAAGGTCATCGGCGTGCTGGAGGCCATTCCGCAGGAGGGATGCAGTCAGGAGGAGGTCAACCAGAAGCTCCTGCTGCTCAGAACCATTGTCGAGGTGGGAGCCCAGGCAATCCAGAGGGCCATGCTCATCACCAGGAACATCAAGGCGCAACGGCTCGCGGCCGTGTCAAAGACCGCGATCGCGGCCAATCACGAGATCAACTCGCCTTTGACCACCATCCTGCTGAAACTCGACATGATCGCCAAGGAATCGAACCTGAGCAGGTCCGTGCAGACCGGCCTGCTTGAAGTCAAGTCAGAGGCGCTCAAGATCAAGAACATCGTCAAGAAGATGCTCCAGATCTCGGACGTGGTGGAGACCAGCTACGTCAAGGACGAAAAGATGCTGGACCTCAGAGGTGCGGAGGAAAAGCCCGGGCAGCACGGGAGCCCCTCCGCGGACCAGCCCCCCGACGACGCGGGCGCGGCCGGGTTCGAGGATTACCTTGCCGAGAAGCCATCCAAGACCCAGCCCTCATCACGGGCCGCAATGCCGTCGGGCGATACGACTCCCGGGTTCGAGGACTACATGGAGCAGCAGACCCGGGAACTGAGCGCCAAGATTTCGCCGGTGTCCGGAAGGCCTCAATCCTCGGACACACCGGGCTTCGAAGACTACCTCGACTGAACCATCCACTCGAGCGTTGAAGTCCACCTACCTTTTTCTACTATTATAATTATTGCAATTATTGTTGTATAAAGGGGAACGCTGGTGTTTGCGGGGTGCATACCGCCCGAGATGAGAGAGGAGGTGCCATGGATACTCTGGTCAATGAAAAGGGCCTGGTGAGATGGGGCATATACGACGAGCCAATTGAACGGATCAGCCCCGAAGGCTACCGTCTGGAAACCCCCATGGGATTGCGCGTACCGCCTTTCCTGAGGCGGCTCCTCAACAAACGGTTCCACTTCATGGGCATCATCGGCCCAGAGCTCATGGCAGGGGCGGCCGTCGTCGATCTCGCCTATCTCTCCAACGCCTTTTTCTACCTCTACGACCGGCAGACCGGTGTGATAACCGAGTCCAAGGCGATGGGGCACCCCTTTGCCGGGACGT